>CAZCEX010000140.1:0-9189 GCA_964497785.1 uncultured Thermoanaerobaculia bacterium
CCTTCGGTCAACGAAACTGTGACGCACCAAGAACGTCGGAGGTGGCTCCCACGGGGAGGGCGTTCGGAGAAGGGTCGCATTGCGGCCACGAGGCCGTAGCGTCGAGGAGTTGCGCTTGCGCTGCGACGAGCTGGGCGCAGCCCAGAAGCGGCAGTAGAAAGCCGGAGACGATCGACGCTGTCGATCCTCGGCCTACCGCGTGCTTACCAGCAGGTTCGTCGCCCGGCGACCTCGGCCGAGGTCGATGCCCTCGATACGGTCGACGATGTCGTAGGGAACGCCGCGGAGGGCGCTGTGAACATCGCCGACATCCCTCTCGCGAACGATGATCAAAGTCACACGTGAGCCGTCGACTTGCCGTTTGAGGTCGTCCCGGGAGCGGGAGACTCGGAGACGTGCCGGGAGGTGGAAGAGCAGATCCTCGTCTCTGAGCCTGTGGAGGATGAGATCTTGGTCGGCCTCCTTGAGCTGAAGCACTCGATCGATGGTACGGGGGCCGATCATGTGGGTCGTGAGCCTGGGAACGAAAACGGCGAAGAGCAGTGCCAGGAATATCGCTGCCCCGGCAGTGGCGCCAATGATCGCCGTGGTCGGTCGTGAACGCAGCTGGTAGGCAGACCAGACTGTGGTCAGAATGAGGGGAGCTGCGGTGATGGCCGCGAGCGGTCGCAGGTCGGTGAGACCGAAGTGCATCACCACGATTACCGGCGCCGATGCGAGCAGGATGCCCCCCGCGGCATGTAGGAGGCAGGCGAGCCACCCGGGGGATAGGCGGTCCTGTTGCCGGCCCCAGAGCCAGCCGATGACGAGTAGGATGGCGGCCGGGTACGCCGGCATCCAGTAGTGCACGAGCTTTGTGCCCAGCACCTCGAGGACCACCAGAGGTCCGAGCAGCCAGGCCAGAAGGAACAGCGTCTGGGGATCGCTGCTGCGACGCCTCCAGATCGACGGCAACGCGATGCCGAGGGTGGCGACCCAAGGAAACGCAAGCACCAGGGCGGTAACGAGGTAGAAACCGGGGAATCCACCATGGCTCTCGAGGGCGGCGACGCTGCGCTCGACGATGTGGCGACCGATCGCGACTCGGAAGAAGGCCCCGTCGGTCGCACGCCAGGCCGCCGTGGCCCACGGTAGGACGATAGCGAAGACCAGAGGGATGCCCCATACCCACCCGAACGTGGCGACGCGGCGCCGGGCCGCAGGAGTCCTGAAAAGGGCGGTGATCGACGCGACTGCTGGAACCAGCAGGACCACCGGGCCCAGGCCGAGAGCGCCGACCGCTATCAGGCCGACCGCGATGACGGCCTCCCATCGACGCCACCTGCGGCTGAAGGCCCAGAGCCCGACGGCGGTGGCAACGATGAACAAGGGCGTTACGGGGCCCTTCGTCAAGATGCCGAGAGCCAGCGAGATCCAGAACACCGCAGCCCATCGTCGGCCGGCCGCTCCGTCGACCAGCCGCTCCATCGCCAACAGTGCCAGCATTGTGAACAGGAAGGTGACGCTGTCCGCGGTACAGGCTCTTGCCTGGACGTGGAAAACCGGACTGGCGACCAGCAGAAGCGCTGCGAGCAGTCCCGAACCAGGTCCCCACCTGCGGCGCGCGGCCCATGCCAGGAGGGCGGCGGCGAATGCCGCAGCGAAATTGGATGGCAGGCGGGCGGCGCGCGGCGAAAGGCCGAACTGCTCGAAGCTGGCTGCGACGAGCCAGTAGATCAGGATTGGTTTGTCGTAGCGGTCGAGCCCGCCGAATGTTGGGACCACCATGTCACCGCGGTGCAGCATCTCTCGGGTTGCCTGAGCGAAGCGCGCCTCGTCACCGTTGATGACGGGGACATCGGCCGTGCCAACGAAGACCAGGCTGAAGACCAGCAGGCCGGAGACGAGGCTCTCGGCCAGGCGGGTTCGGAATTCTCGCGGTCGGCGCGGTGGGGTGGCTGCGGCAGGCATTCCGGCTTCCTGTCATTCCGAGCGAGGAGCCCGGTTTTTTGCGATGAGGAAGAGGTTCCGGCAGTAGATTGCCCAACCCGCGCCTTGGCCGAGCACGCCGACGATGTCTCGTCTCCAGATGAAGTAGGCGAGCAGCATCGACGCCCCACCGAGGCTCATCCACCAGAAAGCAACCGGGATGACCGAACGTTGACGGCGCTCACTGGCGACCCACTGCACGATCATCCGACCGGCGAACAGTACCTGCCCGGCCAACCCGAGAACGACCCAGGCGACACCGATCGGTGAGGTGATGTTGAGGAACGCGTGCAGTCGTTGTCGACTCCGGTGGTCGTGGTCGAGGCGGGAGGCAAACTCATCGGGGGTGAGGTTTTCCTCGCTGCCGTCGAGTTTCTCGAGCACGTACCAATGTCCGCCCTGGCTATCGGTAACGAGGCGTACCTTTCGTGCTCCCTGAGGCAGGGGCCTGACGCGGAGCCGGAGTGAAGTTTCGGGGATTGGTTCGGGGGTAGAGAGAAGGGGAGTCTGGGCCGCGCCGAAAGGCGAGCAAAAGAGCAGGGTTGCGGCGAGGAGGAGGCCCCTGAGTGCGTCGCGGTGGCAGTGGATGGGCCGCCTTTCGGATTTCATGATGGAGAGGTTAGCACTGTGACGACGGGCAGCTACAAGAGCAATCAGGGCGGGGAACGGATGGTTCGTTCCCCACCCTACACCCTCCTGGCGATCCACTGATAGGATAGGTGCAGTTATGGAGGACTGAGGGTTGCTTCGCAAGCGAACACCGTTTCGACTTCACCACACGTCGTGGTGGGCGCCGTGGCTGCCGGCCCTTTTCTTTCTCTTCGCCGTTGGTGTTCTCCTGAGTATGTGGTGGGGCTATGGTCATGCCGAAAGGGAGCAGATCGAGCTCGAGACGAGAATCACCACCGACCAGGTCCGACGTCGTCTCGAGGCGTGGATTGGTACTCGCACCTCGGTCATCGAGCACATCGCAGCGCACTGGCACGACGAATATGCGGACCAGCCGGATGAGTACCGGACCATGGCCGAGGATCTCATCGACCTCTACCCCGGTTTCCAGGCTCTGAACTGGGTCGACGGCGAGTGGATCATCCGCGTCATCGTTCCTAGTAAAACGAATGAGCCGGCTCTGGGAGTCGACCTTCACGACCACGACAGCCCGGGGGTCGTCGAAGCCTTGATGCGGGCGACGCAGCACAGCGAGGTTGCGGCCACACCGGCGATCGACCTTCTTCAGGGTGGCGTGGGTTTTGCGACATATCGCATGGTCGTGGCTGAGGGTGGACGCCCGGACGGGTTTATCAACGGTGTTTTTCGCCTCGATATGCTGGTTGATGCGTGTCTGCCCGAACCTTCTCTGCGGGAGAGCTTTCGATTCTGCCTTTATGACCCGACGAATCGGCTCGTCTACTCCCATAACCCGTACGACGGCCCAGAGCCGTGGAGTTTCGGCGTTGATGCAGGGCTCCAGATCGCGGACGGTGTTTGGCAGCTGAGGGTGGCGCCGGCCGCTGTGCGTACGGCATCGAGGGAAGCGCAGGTCGTTCGGTCCCTCGTTATTGCCGGGCTTGTTCTCGCTGCGGTCTTGGCCCTGCTCTTGAGGGCCCTCATCGGTCGCCACCGGGCCCTGCGCGAGAGTGAGGCAAAATACAGGCTGCTTGTCGAAAACCAGATCGATATGGTCGTCAAGGTCGATCCGGTTGGGAGATTCCTTTTCGTGAGCCCGTCGTACTGCAGACTCTTCGGAAAGAACGAGTCGGAGCTGATCGGGCGGGAGTTCATGTCTCTGGTTCACGAAGAGGATCGAAGCGGTACGGCCCGTGCGATGGAGGACCTCTTTCGGCCACCGTATACGGCCTACCTCGAGCAAAGAGCGATGACCGCTACGGGGTGGCGCTGGCTCGCGTGGGCTGATACCGCCGTGCTCGACGACGACGGTGAGGTCGAGGCCATCATCGGCATCGGGCGTGACATCACCGAACGTAAGGCTCTGGAGGAGCAGCTCCGCCAATCCCACAAGATGCAGGCGGTAGGTCAGCTTGCCGGCGGGGTTGCGCACGACTTCAACAATATTCTCCAGACGATTCTGGGTCACCTCGACTTTGCTCTCGCGCAGTCCGGGGAGGGCAGCGAGTTGCAGCAGGAATTGAACGAGGTCCAAAAGAGTGCCGAGAAGGCCGGGTCCTTGACTCGCCAGCTGCTCGCCTTCAGCCGCCAGCAGGTGCTCGAACCGGCGGACCTCAAGCTCGACTCGGTCGTCGAGCGCATGATGAATATCCTGCGGCGCGTGATCTCGGAGAACATCACGGTCCAGTGTCATCTGGCGCCGGACGCCCGGACCATCCACGCCGACCCTCGGCAGGTCGAGCAAGTACTCCTGAACCTGTGTGTCAACGCTCGCGACGCCCTGCCTGAGGGTGGAAGGATAACGATCACGACCCGAAACGAGGATCTCGACGAGAGGTTCTGCGCGGGACACCCGTGGCTGCGTCCCGGAGGCTATGCCGTTCTCGAGGTCGAGGATGACGGCGTCGGAATGGACCACGAGACCCGTGAGCAGATCTTCGAGCCCTTCTTTACGACCAAAGGGTTGGGTTCGGGCACGGGGCTCGGGCTCGCGACGGTGTATACGATCGTCGAGCAGCACAAGGGAATGATCGTCGTTGACAGTGCGATCGGCGCCGGCACCACGATCCGGGTCTTCTGGCCAACAGTCGACCGGGACCCACGGGCCAACGACGTCGCGGGAGTGCGGGAGATGCCACCGCGTGGCTCCGAGACGATTCTGCTTGCGGAGGACGATCTCGGGGTATGCAACCTCGCGGAGCGAATCCTCACCAGTGGCGGTTACACCGTCCTGACAGCCCACGATGGCGAGGAGGCGGTGCGTCTCTTCGAAGCGCACGAGGACGAGATCGACCTGGTGCTCGTCGATGTCATCATGCCTGGTCTGGACGGCGCCCAGGTGCGCGATCGGGTCCATGCCCGAAAGCCCGGCTTGAAGGTCCTTTTCTCGACCGGCTACAGCGGAACCGAGGTCGGAAATCGAGTCGGCTCGGGCGGGCAGATCGAAATGCTGGCCAAACCCTACCGGGCGGACACTCTGTTGAAACGGGTGCGTAAGATTCTGGATTCTTAATCGATTTTCCGAGGATGATCGGCATTCTCAGCCGGATCGGGTATGATTCCGCGCGACGTCGGCCTGGACACCGCGCCCGGTCGACGATGCCACCTGAGTTGGGAGAGCCGGATCGCGATGGATTGGGGTGAACACGGCGACAAGAGAATCGGAGGTTGTGCGTGAAATCCGCAATCTCTCTCTTCTTCTTACTGGCCGGAGTCTGGCTGCTCAACTCTGGGCACTACACCCCCCTGATGGTCGGATTCGGCATCGCCTCTTGCCTGTTTGTACTCTTCCTCAGTTGGCGGATGAAGATCGTTGACGAAGAATGTGTGCCCGTGAACCTGCTTCCCCGGGTCGTGCTCTACACACCGTGGCTGTTCGTAGAGGTCTTCAAGGCCAATGTCGACGTGGCGCGGCGGATTCTGTCGCCGAGACGGTCTTCGCTCAGCCCACGCGTTTTCTATGCAGAGGCCAGCCAGCACAGTGATCTAGGAAGAGTGTTGTACGCCAACTCGATCACCCTGACCCCAGGCACCGTTTCGATCGAGGTGCACAACCATGCGATCACCGTGCATGCCATTGCGGAGGAAGTTGCTGACGGCCTGCTCGAGGGCGAGATGGACCGGAAGGTGACCTGGCTCGAGGGTGGGCTCAGATGATCTCGATGTTCGGTGTTGCCACCGCCGCCCTGCTCGTTTGCATGGCGATGGGTCTCGCTCGGGCGATCATGGGGCCAACCGTGTTCGATCGCATTCTCGCCGTCAACAGCTTCGGTACCAAGACCGTGCTGTTGATCGCCGTCTACGGGTTCTTGAGTGGTCGGCCGGACTTTCTCGACCTGGCGCTCGTCTATGCCCTGATGAACTTCATCGGCACGATTGCCGTCATGAAGTTCACTCGTTTTGGGGACCTGGCGGGCATGGAAGACGACAGCGAGGAGAGCTTCTGATGGACCTGACGATCGGCACCATCGTGGCGTGGGCCCTCACGGTCTCGGGATCGCTGTTCGTTATCATCGGCGGTCTCGGCCTGCTGCGGTTGCCGGATTTTTATACGAGGGTTCACGCCGCTGGGATCACCGACACCATGGGCGCGTGGTTGATCCTCGCCGGGCTGATGGTCACCGCTGGTTGGACTCTGATAACGGCCAAGCTGTTGATGTTGCTGTTCTTTCTCCTGATGACCAGCCCCTTGTCCAGCCATGCGCTCACGAAGGCAGCCTTTGGGCGGGGACTCAAGCCGATGCTGGGCCGGGACCTGGTGCGTGAGGACGACGATGATTGACGTCGTGCACATTTTCTTATTCACCTTTCTGGGGGTGATCGCCATCGCGATCATCCGGCTCAAGGACCTCTTTGCTGCGGTCATGCTGATGGGCATATTCAGCCTGTTGTCGGCATCCCTGTTTACGGTGATGGACGCGGTCGACGTTGCCTTCACCGAAGCCGCCGTCGGCGCTGGGATCTCGACGATTCTGATGCTCGCCACGCTGTCGATGACGAAACGCAAGGAGAGCGACCGCTACAGCCGGGCTCAGCCCATGGCGCTCGTTGCGGTCATCCTGACTGGGGCCGCCCTGATCTACGCCACCTTCGACATGCCGCGTTACGGCGATCCCGATGCCCCGATCCACAACCATGTGGCGCCGCACTACATCGAGCATACGGACGACGAGATCGGTGTACCGAACATGGTGACCGCAGTTCTCGCCTCGTACCGGGGCTACGACACGTGGGGCGAGACGACGGTGATCTTCACGGCCTGTGTGGGCGTCATGCTGCTGCTCGGCGGTGCCAAGACGGTCTACCGCTGGAGGTCCCGCTTCGGTCGCGAGCCGGAAGATGGGAGTGACGAAGCATGATCCGTCACGTCATTCTCCGCGCCCTGAGCAAGATCTTGATTCCGCTGATCATGCTCTTCGCCCTCTATGTCCAGTTCCACGGTGATTATGGACCAGGCGGAGGCTTTCAGGCTGGGGTGATCTTTGGCGCCGCAATCATCCTCTACACCCTGATGTTCGGGCTCGAACAGGCGAAGAGGGTCTTCCCGCCGCGTGTGTTGGAGTTCTTCGTCGCCTTCGGTCTGCTGCTTTATGGGTCGGTCGGTATTGCCGCCATCTTCGAAGGCGGCAACTTCCTCGACTACAGCGTTCTCTCGCACGAACCCGTGCATGGTCAACACCTCGGGATTCTGCTCGTCGAGCTCGGGGTTGGCATCACCGTAGCGGCCGTGATGGCGACACTGTTTTTTCTCTTCGCGGGGAGGGGGCGGTCCGATGTTTGAGGGTGGGCTCTACCCATTCTGGATCGTCATTTTTCTGATGATGACCGGCCTTTATGTTGTTATCTCGCGCGACAATCTTGTGAAGAAGATCATTGGTCTCAACATCTTCCAGGTGTCCGTGATCATGTTCTACGTCGCCATGGGCAAGGTCCGTGGTGGTACTGCACCGATCGTAGCCGAAGGATTCGAGGTCTTCTCGAACCCAATCCCGCACGTGCTCATGCTGACCGCGATCGTCGTTGGCGTTGCAACGACCGCCCTGGCCTTAGCCCTGGTCGTCCGCATCAACGAGGCTTACGGCACGATCGAGGAGGATGAGCTTCGGGTTCTTGAACGGGAGGAGGAGGAGTGACCGGCGGCGGCGATCTTTTCACCCGTGTAGCCGACGATCTGCCTGCCCTGCAGATCGCGTTGCCTTTGCTGTCTGCAGCCTTCTGCATGATCATCCGCAAGGCTCGTGTCGCCTGGGCCGTCGCGATGGTGGTCGCGTGGGCCTCGTTCCTTAACGCAGGCGTCATTTTCTCTCGCGTGATGCAGGTGGGCACCATCAGTTATGCGGAGGGCGGATGGCGAGCACCGTGGGGTATTGAGCTCAGGATTGACCTGCTCAACGCCCTCGTCTTGCTCATCGTGACCGGAATCTGCGCCATTGTGCTCACGGCGAGCCCTCGCAGCCTCGATCAAGAAGTGCCCAAGAAGAGACATCATCTCGTCTACGCTCTCTATCTTCTGTGCATGACCGGGCTGGCCGGCATGACCATCACCGGCGACGCCTTCAACATCTTCGTCTTTCTCGAAATCTCGTCTTTGTCGTCGTACGCGCTGATTTCGCAAGGCACCACCAGGAGGTCGCTGACCTCGGCGATCCAGTACCTGGTCATGGGCACCGTCGGCGGCACCTTCATCCTGCTCGGCATCGGCATGCTCTACATGGTTACGGGCACGCTCAACATTGCCGACATGGCGGTGCAGCTCTCGGCCGTGGGCCCGAATCGAACGGTCCTGGTCGCCCTCGCCTGCATCGGTATCGGAACCGGCATCAAGCTGGCGCTCTTCCCGCTGCACATCTGGCTTCCGAACGCCTATACCTACGCACCCGCAATCGTCACAGCCTTCCTGGCCGCCACCGCGACCAAGGTGGCCTACTACGTGCTCGTTCGCTTTGTTTTCTCTATTTTTGGCGTCGACCTGGCCTTCGGCCATCTGCGATTGGACGCCGTGCTCATGCCGCTCGCCATCGCGGCGATGTTCGCGGGATCCTTCGTCGCCATTTTTCAGGAGAACATCAAGCGTATGCTCGCCTACTCGAGCGTCGCTCAGATCGGTTACATGGTGCTCGGCCTCAGCCTGGTATCGGTGACAGGCCTGACCGGCGGCCTCGTACACCTCTTTAACCACGCTCTGATGAAGAGCGGGCTCTTTCTCGTCATGGCTGCGGTGCTCCTGCGGACCGGCTCGACCCGTCTCGAGGCGATGGCCGGGCTCGGGCGGCGCATGCCCTTGACGATGGCGGCATTCGTCGTCTGCGGTCTGAGCCTCATCGGCGTGCCGATGACCGTTGGTTTCGTCAGCAAGTGGTACCTGGTCAAGGGGGCGATCGAGGCCGGTCTGTGGCCGGTTGCTATTCTCATCCTCCTGAGCTCGTTGCTGGCGTTGGTCTACATCTGGCGAGTGGTCGAGGTCGCTTACTTCAGGCCGGCGCCTGAGGGTGCTCCTGCCGGCGAGGCGCCTCTCAGCATGCTGATCCCCATCTGGGTGTTGGCAGGTGCGACCGTTTATTTCGGGATCTTTACCTCCCTCAACGTCGGCCTCGC
>CAZCEX010000141.1:0-9180 GCA_964497785.1 uncultured Thermoanaerobaculia bacterium
CGATCCGACCTACCCCTCCGCACTCCGCGATACCGTCCGGCCCAAAGTCTCGGTCGCCAGTCTGGGCGACAGGGGGGCGGTCTGGGTGGAATGGCTGGCGATGGTGACGGCCCCCGACCGCTGGAGATCGACGAGGTAGTGGTCGGAAAACCGAGCCAGCCCCGGCACGACGCGCGCCACGCGCTCCACAGCCGACAGGAGGGTCAGCACAGGCGCTCGACCAGCAACCGGACTCGACCGCCCATAAGGCGGAAGGATCAGCCCAAGCGGCTCGAGACGCCGAATCTCAAAGGCTGGCGAAAATGCTGTCCTCAGGGCGGCGGGCTCGTGGTACCACCTCGTTGAGGGAGAATCGTGCAACCCGTGAAGCGGCAATGAAGCGGCCGATCTGCTGCCAGCGTTCTTCCAGCGGCCATGGAGGACGTTGTCAGCCGTCTCCCAGACACATACGTGCGGCATGACGACGAATACGGCTCGCCCCCCCTTGCGCACCCAGGTTGTCGCCATGACCGCCAGGTGCCTCAGCTCACGAGGCTCGAGTGTGTTCAGGACCCCAAAATCACCGAGCACGAGATCGAATGCTCCCGCGAATTCGAGGCCGGGATCTGTTCGGACGTCAAACCTCCGAAAAACCACTCGGTCCGTCAGGCTTTCTTCTTCCACCTGGGCGCGGGCCCCATCAAACGCACCTTCGCAGACGCTGGTCGAAACGACACGGTGGCCAAGACGACCGAGAAACACGGCGTTAGCGCCGCAAAATCCAAGCTCCAGCACCGCGAGCTGCTTTTCGCACGAGAGAACATTGGTTTCGAGGTAGGCGTGTACGCGATTTCTCAACAATCGACTGCCCGGCGTCATGGCCGCCGCGTCCTCGCGAACAAAAAAATCATCGGTCGAATTCATCTCCTCGCATGGTAGCTGGTTTTTTCGATCCACGGGCAGCCACGGATCGACGAGGCTGAAGTCTTCAGATTTGTCATCGACCACGGCTGACCCGAACCCGATTGCCATGGTCCGAGGCTTCCGTCTTCGCTATGCTGTTCATTGGAGCTGGATTTTTTGATCGGAACGCGACTCAAGCACTACATGATCGAAGAGACCCTCGGCAAAGGGGGTATGGGAGAGGTGTTTCTGGCGACCGACCTCAATCTCGGTCGCAAGGTCGCCCTCAAAGTGCTTTCGTCAACGATGGCATTGCAAGCCGAGCACAGGGCACGATTCGAGCGCGAGGCCAGGGCCGTCGCTGCTCTGAATCACCCCAACATCGTCACGATCTACTCGGTCGAAGAAGCCGACGGGGTGCATTTCATCACGATGGAGCTCGTCGAAGGACACGCCCTTTCAGAACTGATCCCCGAAAGTGGGTTCAGTTTCGACAGGCTGATGGAGCTGGCTGTCCCGTTGACCGATGCGGTGAGCGCCGCACACTCGGCCGGAATCACCCACCGCGACCTCAAGCCCGAGAACATCATGGTCACCCAGGATGGCAGAATCAAGGTCCTCGATTTCGGTCTCGCCAAGCTGCGCGAGGTCGTGACCGATGACCCCGATGTCACTCTTCCCGATCGCGTGGGCGTGACCGAATCGGGCAAAATTCTCGGCACGGTCGCCTTCATGTCGCCCGAACAGGCCGAAGGGAAAAGCGTCGGCCCGTCATCCGATGTGTTTTCTCTTGGCATCATCCTCTTCACGATGGCGACCGGGCACAAACCATTCAAGGGCGACAGCCACATCTCGACGATCCTCTCGATCGTTCGGGACACTCCTCCCGAGGTGGAGGCCGTCAACCCCGGGCAGCCCTCCGGCTTTTCGAGCGTGGTCGCCCAATGCCTGCAGAAAAACCCCAACAAGAGATTCGCAACAGCCCGTGAACTGGGCGACAGATTGCGTCACCTCGGACGAAATCTGCCGCCGGCAGACCGACCGGCGCGCAGGCTCCGGGCCCTGTTGGCCCGCCCCGCCGTGTTGCTCTGGTTGGCGCTTGCGGCGGTCGTCCTGGGGGGAGGGTGGTTTGTATTTTTCGGCAATTGGCAAACCGGGTCGACGGCGTCGAAAAACACCCATTCGATCGCAGTTTTGCCGTTTCAGAATCTCAGCGGGGGTGATGAGACGGATTATTTCAGCGATGGCGTCACAGCCGAGATCACCTCCAAGCTGTCGCGAATCCAGAACCTCGACGTCACCTCCTTGACCTCGACTGCACGATTCAGAGATTCGACCGAAGATATCCGGGTCATCGGCCAGGACCTCGGTGTGCGCTACCTCCTTGAAGGAACGGTCCGCAAGGTCAGGAACAGAGTTCGCATCACCGCCCAACTCGTCGACGCCGAGAACGGCTTCCAGTTGTGGTCCGAGGATTTCGAGGGTGAGCTTGACGACGTCTTCGGCGTGCAGGAAGAGACCGCCCTGCAGATCGCCGAGGCCCTCGATCTCAGGCTCAGCCCGAGCGAGCAACAAGCCGTCCTGCGACGATTCACTGCCAATCCCCAGGCTTACGACGCCTACTTGCGCGGCCGAGCCCTGGTCGAGTACTTCGCCACGCCGAAGAAGCTCGAGGACGCCGGCCGATACTTCGAACGCGCGCTCGAGCTGGACCCGGACTACACGCTTGCGTTGGTAGGCCTGTCCCGCGTTGAGGCACAGTGGTACCGAAACATCGATCCCAGGAAGGAGCGTCTGCAGCGGGCCGAGAGGCTCGCCCTGCGGGCCATCGAACTCGAACCTCAGCTTTCTGAAGCCCATCTCGCCATGGGCCAGGTCCTCGCCAATCAGTACCGTTACAGCGACGCCGCCGCGCGCTTCCGCCAGGCCATCCGAATCGACCCCGACAACGCCTACGCGTGGGACCTGTTGTCGTGGGTTCTGGCCTACCAGCAACCACCAGACCCGGAGGCTGCGGAGGAGGCGTCCCGCACATCCATCAGTCTGCAAGCGTCGTTGATCGGCGCCCATTACCACCTCGGCAGGGCCCTCTTGCTGCAGGATCGCTACGTGGAGGCCATAGCCGCGTTCACGCAGGCCAAGAATCTGGATCCGGACTTCGAGACCGCTGACTTCGGCATCGCCCAGGTACTGATCGCAAAGGGACAGTATCGCGAGGCTCTCGAACACATCGAATCCTTGACCGAAATCGCCGAGTCACCAGTCGTGAAGGTCCAGGCGGCGCGTGCCCACGAGGCTCTCGGCGACCGAGATCTGGCCCTCGAGTCTCTCAACGGAGCACTCTCCTCCGGCTACGAGGATCTCGAGACGCTCCACCACATCCCGGAGCTCACCCCGCTTCGCCAAGACCCCCGGTACCACGAGATGCTGGTATCGCATGGGCTGGCCGGTGAGGACCCGTAGATCGCAGACCCAAAGAAGAGCCAGCAGGTCGAAAACCAGCGTCAGACGTCAAACAACGGCGCCAGAGGCAGCGGTTGCTGATCATTCGTTCACCCCACACCACAGGCGAGACGCCTGTGGCCACCATGCCTCCCGTCGTAACGGCTGTCTCTGGTGGAAGCAGGCGTCCCGCCTGCGGAGGGGAACCCAGGCCCAACTCAAGCGCTAACCGGCGGCAAAATTCGCCATCTCTTGTACCCTGGACACTTCTGAAAACACTCAACGTACCTCCGGGTATAATCATGAAGGTTTGATTAGGAAAGAGGAGCGACCCGTAACGAAACAATTGAGACCGCGATCGCACGCGATCTGGCCTAACGTCGTGTCCTCTCTGGTGGCTGTGGCTTTGCTCGCGCTTGGGTCGGTCACATACGCCGCAGACAAGCCGTCGATCCTGCTCTTGACGATCGACGCCCTGCGCGCCGATCGCCTCTCGTGTTATGGCTACCAACGACCCACCTCGCCGAACATCGACGAGCTGCTGAGCAGCGGGACGCGCTTCAGCCATGCGTGGACGGTCGAACCCCTGACCAACCCGGCATTGACGTCCCTGCTCACCTCCACCGGCCCGCAGGTCCATGGCGCGAGCCGCAACGGGCTCCGCATGAGGCCGGATCTGACGTCTCTGCCGAAGGTGCTGCACGAAAACGGTTGGAAAACTGCGGCGTTCGTCTCCAACTGGACTCTGAAGAACAAGCTGTCACGACTCGGCGACCACTTCGAACACTACGAAGGCATATTCACCAACAAGCGGTGGTTCTTCCTGACCAAAGAATCGACCGCCGGAGATGTTGTCGACAGGGCCCTGGAGTGGCTCGACGCGGTTCAGGAGCAGACCCCGAAGCGCCCCTTTTTCCTCTGGATCCACCTCTCGGAGCCGCATGCGCCCTACGATTACCAGAAGGAGTCGGGCCGTGCTCTGGGCCTCACCCGAAGATCTGCCGAGCCGTCCGACCGCTACGACACCGAGGTGCACGCGGTGGACCGGGAAGTCGGGCGCCTTCTGAAAGCACTCGGTGACAGGGTCTCCCCTGCCGGCTTGCTGGTGGCCTTCTCGGCCGATCACGGGGAGAGCCTCGGCGAACACGGATACTGGGGCCATGGCCGACATCTCTACGAGCCGACCCTGCGTATTCCGATGGGCCTCGCCTGGCAGAATCGTCTCGATTCTCGGGTGATCGACAAACCCGCCCTCATCATCGATCTCGCACCAACCGTGCTCGACCTGGTCGGTATCCCAAACCCACGACAGTTCGAAGGGGCGACCTGGTCTGATGCCCATTCAAGTCATCAACAGGCCCTCAGATCTTTGTGCTTTCAGGCCCACAAGGGTGCGGTCGACGGCGATCACGATTCCCAGAAAGCGCGCAGCAGAGGTCTGCTGGCGGTGGCGACGATCGCCGGCCCACGAAAAGAGATCCTCCGCCTGCGCAGTATGGACCGCCTGCTTTTCGACTTCGAAGCCGACCCCAGGGAGATTACGAATCTGTCCCCAAAAAACGACGCGAACTCCACCGAACTCATGAGCTGCCTGGGCGCCGTAGCGAGCGGGCTCGAGAGTCTCGACAATCTCGCGGTGACCGGCCTCGACGACGAGAGCCGTGAGCAGCTCAGGGCCTTGGGGTACCTGGATTGAGCCGGGGCCGGCTAGCCCGCATCAAACCTATGCACCTGAGTCAGATTGATCGTGATTGGCGATCAGGAGGCCATATAGGGCATTTGAAACGCAAAGACGCAAAGAGCGCAAAGGAGGTATTTAAAGAGTCTTATGTCCTATCTTCGCGTGCTTCGCGTCTTCGCGGTTCAACCACATGCCGCTGCGGTTGGTGTCGCCCTCGTTTGTGGGGATACCCTCGATGCGGGCTAGAGCGTCAGTCGACGGTAAAGTACTGAAGTTCGACCGGAACCGAAGAGACCAGGATATTGTCCACTCCGAGGGTCCCGGCAATGTTGTCCCCTATCCAGGCCGGCGCCGAAGAGGAGAGAATCCGCATCTCGCCGACGGCGTCGAGGACTGACGACAACGAACCGGCACCGCTGACCTGGGTCATGTTGGCATCGCTCAGTGTAAAGCTCACCGGGTGCCACATGCCGTCCGCCGGCAGCGCAGCTGCGACCGTGCTGCAAAACTGCGATCCGCCTCCCGAGAACGCCACACGCATGGACAGCGCTGCATTGCCGAAGTTGGCCATGTCGGCGGTGATGGTCAACTCGGGTCCAACCGCGTTGTAGTCACCAGTCCACTGGGCCTGGTTGAACATCACCATGCGTGAACCCGCACCGCCGGTCCCTGTCGAGACGTTCTGGAGGAAATTGTCCCCCGCCCCTGCCGGTCCGCCATCGGCGACGTTGATTGGGGGATTTGGGGACGCCCCGCCTTCCTGCCAGCCCATCGTCGTGCCGTCTTCGAAGTTGTCATTTTCGGTCGGGCTGATGGCGAGAGCCGTCATCGACCAACCGAGCACCAGCGCCACAATAGATATCGAGATCATAAACCGAGACATGTTCGCCTCCAAATTTGAGCACTTGTCAAAATCATTATACGACATTGTTTCTACATCGTAGCGCGAAGTGCTCATTTCGAGTGGCAACATGTAACGCAGGACACAAATTCCCTACGGCTCGGATCAACCCCCCTGCTGGCGCTTGATCTGTTCCATGAGCTGCTGCTGTTGCTGCTGCTCTCGCATCTGCTTGAGAATGCTCTCGCGCACCTCGGGTGGCAGGTTTTTCAGCGTTTCCGGATCGAGATTCGCGAAAGGGTTGTTGCCGCCGCCCATCTGCTGCGGTGGCGGCTCAACGACCCGGAAGCTCTCCCACCCACTGTCGAAACGATCGCGGTGGTACTCGGCGACCGTGTAGACCTTGCCGTCCGCATTACCACCGGCGTAATAGAGGGTGGCATCGTTCTCACCCTGGGTCTCCTTACCGAAGACCAGCTCTGCGGCGCTGCCGTCCGCAAGGGTCACACTGACGCCCACCGACGATCGGTCGAGGCGGGCTTCCCGCTCGCTCACGCCTTCTGCAAGGGCGGTCGCACGAAGGTTCTGCATCGACTGCAGCACCCGAGTCACCGAAGCCGGGGCAAAAGGAAAGCCCTCAGGCGGTTGCGGCCCTTCCGGATCGACTGCCCAGCTCCCGTCCTCGTTCTTGACGAACCGCGGCGAGACGCCGGTGGCCTTGACGGTCAGGGCAACTGCATCCTCAGGAACGATCTGCATCAGACGCAGGTCGCGCAGATCGAGGGGCCGCTTGCGGAGGTTCTTTGCCTGGTACTCGGGGATCGTGAACAGGGCATCCCTGCCGTCAACCCGGGCGTAGACCTCGTTCTTCTCGCCGGCCTTGCCACCCAGGTGGACCGTTGACCGGCCGTCCCGCGTCACCACGGTGACCCGGTCATGGGCGCCGCTCAGACCAGCATCCTCGTCGCTCACGACATCTTCGACGATGCCGCCGGCTCGAAGCGAAACTGCCGCCGACGCCAGGGACCGGGCGCCACTGCCGTCGAAGCGAAAGTCTTCTGGAACGAGACTCGGGTCGGTCAAGGCCCACTCGTTGCCTTCAGACGCCGGCTCAATAGCGAAGGCGGTGCCGTCAGCGAGGTCGAGTTCTACCCGCCGCGCATCCTCAAGAGTGCCATCTACGAATCGGAGCTTGAGCCAGCGTTTCTGATCGAGTGGAAACAGATGATTGAGGGAGGTTGTGGCCTTGAAAATGGGGTCCTCGCCCACCTCACGAATCGAGCTCCCACCGGCTTCGGCATTGCCGATCACCAGCCGGACCAGCTTTTTCCCTCCCGCTGCCGCCTCGACGGTCGTACCACTGTCGACGTCGACACCATAGTTGGCGCGGCGTGCTTCCGATGTGCTCAGCACCTCGGAGGAGTCGACCGACTGCAGACCCTCGAGAGCACGTTTCACCATGTCGGGGTCGGCCATATGACCATCGGCCAGGGTCCAGACTTCACCCTCTTTCGTGAGCTCGATGACAGCTTCGTCCGGTCCCTGAAGGGTCAGGCTGTCGACTGCCGCGGGATCGAGCGAAGCGAAGGACAGCTTCTCAGCGCCCCGTTGCACAGGCCGATCGTTGATGAGCACCGCTGCGACGAGGAGAATGGCGAAAAGGCCGATGGTGATCAGGGTCGTTCTTTTCATGGTTCGAGTCCCTCCTTACACCGTGACCATCGACCGCCTGCGCTCGCGCAGACGCCAGTGCACGAGCCCGATGGCGACAAAGAGCAGCGGCACACCAAGGATGTTGCCGTACTTGAGGGTGTTGCGTTTGCTGTCGGAGACCTCCTCGAGAGGGGCGACCGCGAGCCCGCGGGAACGGATCTCGAGCATCGCATCGTCAAGCAGCAGCCAGTCGACCAGGTTGAGAACGAGCGCCTGCCCGCTGCCGGCCATGAACTGGTCCTGGACCAGGGACGATCCGCCAACCACGAGCACACGACCGCCAGTGGTGGACTCGTCACCGTCGCCGCTTGCCTCACCACCCAGGTCACCCGCCAACGCAACCACCATGGGGTGCGGCCCGTCGAAATCGATGGTCGCGGGCCACTCCTGCATCGGGTTCAGGTCCAACGGCGGGCTTTCGATCCAGCTCTTCTCAGATGAAGAGACCAGCACCGCATACTCGATGGAGGCGTCTTCGCCCGGGTTTATGTTGACCGCACTGACGAAGGGGAAAGTCACGTCGGCCAGACCGTGGGTCAGGGGGTGATCCTGGTCGAGCTGCTGCACCAGCGGCAGGAAGGGATACTGGATGGGTCGCTGGATACGCATGAAGCCGCGCTGCTCCATGATGTTGATCTGAGCACAAGCGGCATCGAGCAACAGTCCAGGTTCGAGGGTCACCCCGTAGGATGCCAGCAGGTCGTCGAGACCATGATCGACCTCCTCGTACTGCGTCGTCTGAATATCTACCCTGATCGCATCGAGCAGGAATGCCGCCGATTTGCCAGACGCCACGAAGTCGGCGATAGCCGAGACCTCAGGCGCCTCGAAGGGCGCGTTCGGGCCAGTGACGATGATCGCCGAAACGTCATCGGGAATCTTCTGCTCCGCCGCAAGGTCAATCGGCAGCGGCTCGTACTGCTGACCGAGAAGACCCATCATCTTCGACAGATCCTCGCGCAGATCGAGACCCTCACGACCGGTGATGATGCCGATCTTCGGCACCTCGGTACGCGTGATTTTGCGGATCAGCGTCGTCAGGTCGTACTCGAGTGAGCGAGTATCAGTCACGACTGGGATGGCCTCACGCTGGTCACCATAGCGCAGGCTGATGCCCATGTAGACCCTTTTGACCTCGAGGTTGTCGCCTTCGTTGACGCGCACCTCGACAGGTTGCACACCAACAGCCCGCAACTCGCGCTCGACATCGGTTTCTTCGCGCATCTGGCGGCCGAAAATATCCCGCCGCATCTCCTTGCGCTTCTCCTTGTCCTCCTCGGTCTCTTCGGCTACAGGATCGAGGAACTCGTACGAGAGCTCGCCGTCGGAGGCCGAGTAGTACTCCTCGAGCAGATCCTTCACGTAGCGCGCATTGCTCGAGTATGGCGCGGGGAGATCGTTCGAAAAGTAAGCCCTGATGGTCAACCTGTCTTCGAGGTTGCGCACGGCCTCGCGCGAGGCGTCGGAAAGGGTGTACTGACCGCCCTTCGTCAGGTCGATGCGCGAGAAGGCGTTCCACTTGGAGAAGATCAGCCGGGCGGCCCGATGAGACGAGACAATGGGCACGAAGAGAGACTTGACCTCCTTGATCCGATCGGGAGGCATCTTCTCGGAGAACCGC
>CAZCEX010000142.1:0-9139 GCA_964497785.1 uncultured Thermoanaerobaculia bacterium
TGGGTCAAGAATACGCCGAAAAAGGGGCCAAACGACACCCGAAAGGCGCCGCTGACTCAATGTCCTTCATCCTCCCAGGAGCTGCTTCACATTCCGAGTGCGTCGGGATCGCCCTCGCCGAGAATACGAACCAGCTCCTGGTCGAAGTAGTCGGTGACCTGCCGGACGTCCTCGGAGATCCTTTTTTCGTACATCTCTCGGCTGCGATCGATGTCATCCCGGAGACTGGGGTAGATGTCCTTGGCGAGCCGCCCGCGCTCGACCTCCTCTTCGTTGTAGAGCTTGATCTCGGAAATCAGCAACCGCGCGAAACGGCGGGCCTCATCGTGTTGGGCCTCCTCCTCAGGACTGAGCCCGGACTCCGACGCCGGTTTGGCCTCCGGCTCGAGGGGCGGCGGCGGGGTCACCGGCTGTGCAGGGGCCACCGCCTCTTCGTCTGGCTCTTCCTCCACCGGGGCCGTTTCCGGGACAGGCGCCTCTTCGATCAGTGTCTCTTGCTCGTGGACCGGGATCGAGTCCTCCTCGAGCTCCGGCGCCACCTCGACTCTCATCGTCGCCGAGGGGTCGTAGTCCTCGACTTCCACATCATCCTGCGCCTGTTCTATCTCTTCCTCTTCGTCATCCGCGGCCTCTTCCGGCTCAACAGCTTCGAATTCCTCGGCCTCGAACTCGGCCTCCTGCTCTAAAGCTTCCGGAACCTCATCGACGGCCACGACTGCTGGAGGCTCTTCTTCCTCCGCGAGCGCCTCCTCGGTGGACTCGACCTCGACCTCGGGTTCAGGCGCCGGTCCACCAAAAACGACCTGATCTTCTTCGGCAGCATCAACCTCGGGAATCTCCTCCCCGAGTAGCAGCACTTCGGCGAGCATTGGGGTCGGAACCACCTGGCGGGCGTGAAGCGTGTCGATCATCCAACACGCAACCGCGACCATCCCCTGAATGGCGCCGGGCTCCCACGGGCCGTCTCCGCTGTCGTCGATGTATACGCATCCCATCAACTGACCACGAAGACAGACAGGCACCAGGAGAGCATCGTCATTCGACGTCTCTTGTTCGAGCCAGCCGTCGAAGATCGGGTCCTGCCCCGGTTTGAAAGCGACCGGCCGTTCATCTGCAACGAGGCGCGCCAGTGCAGGCGAATCGGCGGCACCACATCGCCATCCGCGCAGACCTTCCCCGTCGGCGAAGCCAATGCCACTCCACGCGTTCACGTCGCCACCGCGAATCACCAGGACCGCCGCCCGGCCGGCGAGGTTGCACAGAGCTGGCAGCAGCTCACGGAGAATCTCGGACTGAGAGCGGGCACGATCCAGGCCGCGCAAGAGTTCGAGCGAGAATCCCGGATCACCCGCGGGCGCAGCCGCTTCGAGCCGATCCTCAGCCTCCTGAAGGCGTCCGATCAACTGGGCCTTTTCCTCGGCCTCCTGGTCCGCCCGTTCGTTGAACTCCTCGAGGGCGGCACGGAGATCGGAGACAGGAAACAGCTCATCCGCCTCCCGTGACAGGGTCTCTCTGACTGAAGCCGTTGCTTCGTCGACCAGGGTACTCAGCTTCTCGGCAATCGTGTCGATCCTGCCCGTGACCGCGTCTTTGCCACGGTTCTGAGCCTGTTTCAGCTGCTCGAGAATGGTTTCGAACGAATCCATGTTGCCTCCGAGTCGATCCATTTTCAGATCAGATCATATCACTGGTCCCATCAATTGTCAGAAGGGCCGGGTTCTGCTAGGTTTCCCACGAAGGGAGGAGGCATCATGAGCAACCAGATAAGACCCATCTGCTGGGTGGTCATTATCACTGTAGGGGCGATCGCAGGGTGTGGAGGCGGGCCCACCGAGGAGGAGCTTGCCCTGCAACAGGCCCAAGAACAGCTGACGACCGTCAGGCAGGCGTACGGCGACCTCCAACAGCTTCGAGTCGGTCTCGACGCAGCAGAGGTAGGTCTTGCCGAGATCGAGGCAATTGACGAAAAGAAACGCACCGATGAACAGAAGGCCCAACTCGAGGAACTCACGGCCGAAATACAGCGGATGAGTACCTCGGCAGAGGAGACCTACGACGGCCTGCAGGTGCACCTGGCCAACTTCTTGACCATCGCCCTCAACGACTTCCCGCTCTCGCCGGAGACCGCCGAGGCGCTCACCATCTACTCCGAAGAAGCGATTCTCGTCGCCGACGACATCGTCCTCAAGTCGGGCGACTACAAAAAGGCCATCAACCACCTCGCCGGTGCGAAGGGGTACTACGAGGCGATCGAGGTCGAGGTCTACCCGGTTCTCGTCGAAAAGATGGCCGAGCTCAATGACTGGAGCTTCATCACCAAGGAGCGTTTCGACGAGGTCAAAAAGGGCATGACCGCCGACGAGGTCAAGGCCGTCGCCGGCACTCCTTATTACGGGAACATGCAGGAAGACAAGAAAAAGGGCATCGAGACCTGGCTGTTCAAAAAACGCGAAGGCGGAGCTGCTGCCATCTACTTCAAGATGAAGACCGGCAAGGTGTACTCAACAAAATTTGACGCAGTCAAGATCAAGGTTGTGCAAGAGTAGTTGCCAGGTAGCGCACATATTAAAAGGGGCGCCGATGGCGCCCCCCTTTTTTGCTTGTTTCCTTCGTTACCGATGAACGAGATGCTTGATCTCCGACTGGCCGAGGTTCGACTCGGCGGTGACGACCACCGCCGAGGTCCCGCCGTTGAACTCCGGCAGCGTCGCTTCGGCCGTAAAAACTCCATTGGCATCCGTCTCGCCTTCAGCGAGTTGCAGGCGGCGGGGTTCGGCTGTGGACTTGAACAAGACGAATACCTTGACCCCGGCCTGGGGTGCATTGTCCTGAGAGTCAACGGCGACCATGCGAACTTCGGTTGTACTTCCGTACACGAACTCCGACTTGCCTGAGGAGCTGAGTATCAGATGGGCTTTGCCTCGCTGCGCTTTGAGATATTCGAGGATGACCTCGTCGAGCGATGGTTCGCCGGTTCCCACGGGCGACGTCGCGATGGTCCCCGCCGGAACTCCGCCGTGGCCATCGCCTTGGGCATGACTCGCTGACTGTGGGGTCTTGTTGAGCCGCCCACGGCGAATCCCCTCGGCAAGAGTGCGGTGCTGACGTTCCATCAGCGACGCGATCGCCTTCGAGTCGGCATCCTGTTCGACCAGATCGTGATACGGAGTCTTCTTCGAGTAGAGAATCTCTCCCCGAGCGTACACCAGGCTTTCGATGAAGGGATTGGACCGACCCTTGTCTTCGGTCTGGACGTGGTAGGTCGTCCCCTCGAATTCGATGTCTGTGTTATACCCCGTCAGAACCACTCAGCATCTCCTGTCAGGTCGATCCCTAGGCTACTTCTCCCGCCCGTTCGGGTCAATCTCCCCGCGCCAAACAGAGCCTGAAAACAGGATGTAAAAGCTCTTCGGTAAAAAGATTTGCAATCTTTTGACACCTGGCGAACAGAAACCAGCGGCGGATGCGACGCTACCCGCGAGTCGCATCCGCGCAAAAAGCACTCCAGCCGAGGCTACAATGCTTCGCATGGCGCACTGCAATGTCTTGTTCATCTGTTTCGCCAACACCTGCCGATCACCGATGGCGGAGGCTATCGCCAGGCGGCATTTCGGGTCGGCATTCGGGGTTTACTCTGCCGGGCACTGCCCCACCGGACGGGTCGCGGCAAGCTCAGTCATAACCCTCGAAGCCCTGGGTTACGATGCGTCCGGACTCCGTTCGAAAGGCTTCGACGCGGTACCGCTCGCCGACATGGACGTGCTCGTCTCTCTCATGGGACCCGCGGGCCTGATCGGCCTGCCCCAACATCTGACTGCCGACAAGATCGTCTGGTCGATTCGAGATCCATACGGGGAGGACGAGGCATCCTACCTGGCTACGGCGACCGCCTTGGAAAACCGCATCAAACAACTGGCGGGGGAGCTCGGCGACCGGGAACTTTCCAGCCTGTGAAGACTCTCATGAAATGGACGAAGCTGTTGTGACGTTCGAAGAGGTCTACAACCGCTTCCGGAGGCCGGTTTGGGCTCTCGCGCGACGGCTGACGGACTCCGATGACGAGGCGCTGGATGCGAGTCAGGAGATTTTCCTCAGGATCTGGAAGGGTCTGCCGGGTTTCCGGGGGGAGGCCAAGTTGAGCACGTGGGTATTCCAAATCGCCTGGAACTTCCTCCGAGCTCACCGGAGACGTCTCGGCAAACAGCCCTTCGTGCTCGTTGAACCAGTCGAAGGCGCCCCTCCGTTGGCCGACAGGCTCCCGGATCCGGCCGCAGACCCAGAACGCCGTCTTGGCGCGGTCGAGACCCTCGACCGGGTCGAAGCGGCTCTCAAGCTCCTGCCGGAAGGGCAGCGGGTCGTGCTCTGGCTGCGCGACGGCGAGGACCTGCGTTATGACGAGATATCGGCGGTCCTCGACATCCCGGTAGGAACCGTACGCTCGCGCCTTGCAAGGGCTCGTAAAGCTCTCCGGCGATCGGTGGAGGATTGATGGAGGAACGGGAGTTCGAAAGGCTCAGTCGCTACGTCGATGATGACCTCGACCCAACCGAACGGAAGGGTCTCGAGGACGAGATCCGTGACCAACCGGAGCTGCGGTCGACCCTCGATGACCTCCTCGATTTGAAGACCAGAGTCCGGTTTCTGGCAGAGCAACAGAACCCTCCGGACACTCTCGATGACCTGGTTCGCCCACTGCGGAGAAGCGGCCGACCTCCGCTGCGCCAGTCCAACCTTATTCCCTTCGCCGCAATCGCCGCGACCGTTCTCCTCGCCGTCGTCCTTGGGCTCGAGGTCGGCCGCCACGGTCGCCTTTCGGACTCGGACAACCCCGACCATCAGACCTCCCGAGAGGTATTCGCGTTGAAGGCTCTCCCGGAGGCAGACGACTCAAGCCTGGTCGGGGCCCTCGAACACCTCATGGCCTTGCCCTACCCGGAACCGGACCTTGTCGAGCCCGAAGCGCTGTTGGCAATCGGTCCGCTCCCCGGCCCCCCGGGCCAGTACCGCGAGCGTCTGGCTCTCGCCGTCGGCCAACTTCGTATGCCATTGTCGGGCACGGACCATCCAGTGGGACTCGTGCTCGAGCTTTCAGTTGACCACGGCCGAATCACGGGGTGTCAGTCTGCCGACGAGGGCAACGACCACGTCCACGCTCTGTGCTCCGCTCTCGAAGGGGTATTTTTCGACGGCGTCAAAGACGGCGATCACCGCGCGACGGTGGTCATCGCGCGGTGATCCAAGAATCTTTCTGATTATCGCGTCGAAGGCGGCGCCGCTCCTTCAGGAGCTACCGGATGGAGGCGGGCCCGTTCTCAGGAAAAGGCCTCGATCGCTTCTTCTTCGTTGTCGAATACGTCAAAGACTGTGATCAACTGCGTCACCTGGAGAATGTCGTTGATCTTCGGCGACAGGTTGACCAGCTTGAGCTGCGCATCCCTGTTCTTGGCCGAGGTGTAGCAGGCGACCATTTCCCCGATTCCCGAGGAGTCGATCGCACTGATGCCTGCCAGGTCGAGCAAGAGCTTGTCGTGGCCGGCCTCCAGACTTTCGTTGATGAGCTGACGCAACATCACGTCCCCGGTGCCAATGGTGATCTTCCCCGAAAGGCTGATTACACGAACATCATCCGCGTCACGAATCTGGCTCTTCATAGTGTGTCTCCTTTTTCACGTCCAGCTGTAAGTATACGGCTCATGGTCACCAGAGTACCTCTCCCAGCCTCCGATTCGAAAACGACGGAGTCCATGAACCTGCGCATATAGAAGATTCCGCGGCCACTTGACCGCAAAAGGTTCTTTGGCTCCGTTGGGTCCGGGATTGACCCGGGATCGAAGCCCTCACCCCTATCCTCAACCATCACGGTGAGCTGCCGACCCTCGAGCCGAAAACCGATCTCGACTCGACGCTCTGGATCACCGTTCGAGCCGTGGCGAACGGCATTGGCAACCGCTTCTCGCAGAGCCGTGATCGTCCAGTACTCTTCCTCGCCGCCGATATCCGCTTCTGTGAGCATGTCTATGAGAACGCGTTCCGCGATTTCGATATTCTCGAATCGGCTCTCGAGCAACAAAGAGGCCTGAGTATCTGCCGTCACGACGCCCATCCCCAACAGGCTGGGGTCAGTCCCGGTCGGCATTCAGCTCAGGCTTACTCTCGGGCTCGACCATGCGCAGGACCCACTCGTGGAATGCCGTCTCGGCTGCTTCGATGGGGATGGCGAGGATCTCGGGAAGCTCATATGAATGAAACTCACGGATCCCTGCCGCCACGTCGTCGAAGAGGCGCCGCGGTGTCTTGATGATGAGCAGGTACTCCGTATCCTCACACACCTTGCCTTTCCACCGGTAAATGGAACGCAGGCAAGGGACGATGTTGACGCAGGTGGCCAGGCGCCGGTCGATGAGCTCCTCGGAGATCTCAACCGCCTGCTGCTCGGTGCCGACTGAAGTAACGACGACGGTCAGGGCTTCAAGTTCGCTCATATCCAAACGCTATCGTGAATCCTATCACCCGTCAAGACAGGCGCCTATCGCGGTTCGAACACCGACACCCGATATCGTACTGACGGCCATCGCCGTTGATCAGTACTTACGAACCAGACCGACGACGACTCCTTGCACTCGAACACGGTCGGCAGGTACCCGAACCGATGCAATCGTCTCGTTCGCCGCCCGCAAGAGGATCGTGCCATCCTTCTGACAAAAAAACTGTTTAAGCGTCACCTCACCATCAACGAGGGCAACAACAGTCTCGCCATCGCGCGCTTCTTCTCGCCGGCGGACGATGATGAGGTCGCCGTCGTGGATGCCTTCGTCGATCATCGACACACCGCGAACGCGGAGCGCGAAGTTGTCGCCGGACCCGACCAGGTCGGGGGGTACCATCACTTCCTCGTCGTCCGCCACAACCTCGATCGGCGACCCTGCCGCGACCGCACCCAACAAGGGCAAGATCACGGAATCGCGTTCGCCCGGACCACGCGACAGAGTCAGGCCACGCTTCTGGTGCTTTTCGCGCACCAGGAGGCCTTTTTTGACGAGGATATTGACGTGTTTCTGGGCCGATGCGGTGCTCGAGTAGCCAAAGGAGTCCGAGATCTCCTGCAACGTCGGAGCCACCCCGGATGTCTCTATCCGCTGCCTGATGAGGTCGAGGATGTCGCGCTGCCGTTCAGTCAAGAAAGCCATGAGACCCCCATCACGACCATAGGTGATAATGGGGCATAAATCAAGCCGCGGCGTTATTAGGAGGAGGGAGTGGTGGTCGGGGCGAGAAGATTTGAACTTCCGACCTCACGGTCCCGAACCGTGCGCTCTACCAAGCTGAGCTACGCCCCGGCAAGGTCGCACATCTTAGACCACAGTTGCGCTCATGGCAACACCAGAGTTTCTCGACAGGACCAGGCTATTGGTATTCGGCGCCGAGGATGACTGAAACGATGATCGCACCAACGGCCAGCGGCGCAGCAAAGCGGATCAGAAAATGCCAAACACCGAATAAACGCATCTCGCCGTGGCCTTTTTCGAGCTCGTCGCGGGCAGCAGATTTGCTGAGAATCCAACCAGTGAACAGCGCGATCAAGAAACCGCCGACCGGCAGGAACCAGTTGCTCGCCAAATAGTCGAGGGTCCCGAACACTCCGGCGGTCGATTCACGCCCTATGAGGTTGATCGACGACAACGAAGCCACACCGCCGAAGCTGAGCGCGCTCAGCGAGCCGAATACCGCGATAGCCGCACCCAGGATCACGGTCGCCCTGCGCCGGGTCCAGCCCAACTCGTCGATGGCGTAGCTCGAAACGACCTCCAGCAGGCTGATCGTGCTCGAAAGGGCGGCAAAAGCGACAAGCGTGTAAAAAAGCGTGCTGATTGCAGCGCCACCAGGCAATTTGTAAAAAACCACAGGAAGGGTCGTGAACAGAATCGTCGAGCTTTTCTTGATGTCGAGGTCGAAGCTGAAGATGATCGAGAACATGATGATGCACGCCATGATCGCGATGAACGTATCGAGCAGGCAGATCAACGCCGCAGCCTTTGGGATCGACGTGCGTTTCCTCATGTACGAACCGTATGTCAGCATCGCTCCCATGCCGAGGCTGAGCGTGAAAAAGCTGTGACCGAGAGCTTCGAGAACGCTGCCGGGCGTCAGTACCGAAAAATCCGGCCTGAAGATGAAGGCCATGGCGTGACCGAAACCAGGCGTTTGGGTGACGTAGATTGCGAGCACAACGAGAATTCCGAAGAGCACCGGCATCAATACCTTGGCCGCCCTCTCGATACCGCGGGTGACACCAAAAAAGACGACGAAAACCGTCGCACTCATAAACAACAGATGACCCAGCAACTGCTGTCCCGGGTTGCGGAGGAAATCGCCGAAGAAGTTCTGCAGAGAATCCGGATTCTGCGCCAATTCGCCGAGATGACCCGACACCGCCATGACGATATATCGCAGCGTCCACCCCGCGACGACACTGTAGTAGGAGAGAATGACAAATCCGGTCACCACTCCGAGGATTCCAACCCCCATCCAGGCCTTTCCCCCCGGATGACCCTCGCCAAGTATCCTGAATGCGCCAACCGCATTGTGTTGGGAACGCCGCCCGAGCAGGATTTCTGCAACCATGATCGGCGCTCCAACCACAACGATGGCTGCGAGATAGACCAATACAAACGCGCCACCGTTGTTTTCGTAGGTGATGTAGGGGAATTTCCACAAATTCCCGAGCCCGATGGCGCTGCCCGCTGCCGCCAGAATAAACCCGGCCCGACTTCCCCACTGTGCCCGTTTTGCCGTCACCTGATACCCCCGTTCATCAAATCCAACCACCTAGGAGTGTGCAGTGCATAGAGGGTGGAGGGTCGAAGCTACAATCCCTTCCCCGAATCGTCAAGAATGGTGGGCAAGGCGCTCGGGCCGCGACGGTCGACACAACTGCCGCTTCTGGGCTGCGCCCGGCTCGTCGCTGCGCTTGGGCGCAGCACCTCGGCGCTACGGCCTCGCAGGCGAAACGTGCCGGTTCTGCCATCGCGTAACCCGTGGATTGCCACCCTTCACATTGTACAGATGGCCTTCGGCCGCAAAATGTGAAGAATGGCACGTCCCGCCGGAGGTGCTTGCTCGTTCTCCGTTGCGGCAACGA
>CAZCEX010000143.1:0-9134 GCA_964497785.1 uncultured Thermoanaerobaculia bacterium
CCCTCTACCAGGCTATGAATCTCGCGTTCGCCGACAGGGACTTCTACTACGGTGACCCTTATGTACTACCGGAAGAACCGATAGTTGGCCTTCTTTCCAAGGAGTATGCGAAACAGCGACGAGAGCTGATGAATATGCAACAAAATGACCCGGCAGTCCGCCCTGGCGATCCGTATCCATTTCAAGGTGGAACGAATCCATTTCTCCACCTGTTGAAAGATTGGAGCTCAATTCCACCAACAGCCGACTCTGATGGCGTCGACGGGTTTCAGCAGGCGGCCCTGATGACCGACGACGAGAGTTTTGTCGCCGGCACCACCTCTATCCAGGCTGCTGATGAGGAAGGGTGGGTCGTATCGGTCACTCCCAGCGGCGGCTGGATACCCGCATTCATCGCCGGCAACACCGGCATCGGCTTGAGCCAGCGCATGCAGAGTTTTGTGCTCGATGAGGCCATGAACCCATTCAATGTGGTGCAACCAGGCCAACGCCCACGAGCGACGCTGACACCGAGCATCGCACTCAAAGACGGCAAGCCCTTGATCGCCTTTTCAGTGCAGGGCGGCGACACCCAGGAGCAGAATCTTCTGCAGTTCTTCCTCAACATGGTCGAGTTCGACATGAATGTGCAGCAAGCTGCTGAGGCTCACAACATCACCAGCTATCAGATGCAGAGCTCTTTCGGGGCTCACAAGGCCGAGCCTGGACGGCTGCAGGTCACCAACAAAGTCTCCGATTGGGCACGCGGTGAATTGGGTCGAATGGGATACTCGGTGGAGACTGTAGAACGCACCTACAGCCCCATCACCGCCATCTACTTTGATTTTGTGAACCGCACCATGTGGGGCGGGGCAAGCGACTATGGCGAAGACTATGGCGTGGCCTGGTAGCCAATCCAGCCGCAGACATTGATAGTGGCCCGAATGAATCATCGTTTGCAAAGCGATCGTTCTTGCCGGCGGCCACATCCTCCTCGGCTGCTCTATCATGGTACCCGCTGGGAAAGAGGTGATAGATGAACGAATCCTTGACGTTCTATGGCGCCGCGGGGACTGTGACAGGCTCATGTTCTTTGCTTGCTTCAAAGGCCGGGCGTTTTCTTGTCGATTGCGGCCTGTACCAGGGCAACCGCAGCGTGCGCGAACTGAATACCACGAGCTTTCCGTTCAAAGCCGCGTCAGTGAACTTCGTGGTATTGACCCACGCCCACATCGACCACTCCGGACTCTTGCCGAAGCTGGTCAAAGCGGGTTTCAAGGGCGAGATCTTCGCCACCCAAGCGACGGTCGACCTTCTGGAGTTCATGCTGGCCGACTCGGCCCATATCCAGGAGTCCAACGCCGAGCGCACAAACCGCAAACGAAAGCGCCGTGGCCAACCACTCATCGAACCCGCTTATACCATCGAAGACGTTCGAGCCACTCTCGAACTCATTCGTCCGGTGGAGTACGAGCAGTGGTTCGAGCCGCGCCAGGGCATTCGCGTTCGCTTCTGGAACGCCGGCCACATCCTCGGCTCAGCCTCGGCGGAGATTGTATTTGACGAGGATGCCTCGGGGAATACCCTGCGAATGTTGTTTTCTGGCGATCTCGGCCCGGACCAGAAGGTATTTCACCCCGAACCCGAGGCTCCCGAAGGCTTCGACTATGTCGTATGCGAGAGCACCTATGGCGATCGCGACCGCGCGGATTACACGCTCGCCGGCCGGCGAGAGGCCCTGCGCGACGAGCTGAAGGCCGGCCTCGAACGCGGCGGAAATGTGGTGGTGCCGACGTTCGCCCTGGAGCGCAGTCAGGAGCTGCTGCACGACATCCACGTACTGCTCGAACAAGGAGAGATCCCCCCGGCGACGGTATTCCTCGATTCACCGCTCGCCCGCAAGGCCACGCAGGTCTTCATACGGCACGCGGATTCGTTAGAGGATATCGAGGTTCCCAATTCTGAACTCTTCCGCCACAAGCGCTTCCGCCTGGTCGAAACGGTGCAGGAGAGCAAGGACCTCAACGGTTGTGTCGGCGGAGCGATCATTCTCTCGGCCAGCGGCATGTGCGACGCGGGCCGCATCCAGCATCATCTGCGGGCCAACATCTGGCGTCCCGAATCGACAATCCTCTTCGTCGGCTATCAGGCGCCCGGCACGCTGGGCCACGTCATCACCAGCGGCGCCAAGACCGTGCGCATTCACGGCCGCGAGTTCGCCGTGAAGGCGGCGATCCGGAGGATCGGCAACTACTCAGCCCACGCCGACCAGCTGGAGCTCGCCGATTGGGTCATGGAGCGAATGCCGATTGCCGGCGGTGTCTTTCTCAATCACGGCGACGACGGCGCGCGTGAGGCGTTGCGCGATCTCCTGATTCAACGAGGCGTCGCAGCTGAAAAGGTCCTCATCCCAGCTTTCGACGAGACCTTTGAGCTGGTTACCGGAACCGCACTCTCAAAGGGTCGCGCGGCCCAGCGCATCGACGATGCGGCGTTGGCCAGGGACTGGCACAGCGAGTACGCAGTCTTTATTCTGCGCCTGGCCGAGCGCCTGCAAACGACCAGTGACCCGACCGAGCGGCACCGCCTCATTATGAAGCTGGAGGCAGCTTTACAGAACCCAGATTGAGCGATTCTCACCGGCGATCTGCATCAAGCTATTGATGCGGCCTATCCCTTTTCGCCGAAATCAAACAGGTCGCCGATGGACTGGCGCGACCAGTTGCGGCGGATGGCCTCGGCGAACACCGGCGCCACCGTCAGCACCTCGAGCTTGGCTGGCCGTCGCGCCGGGTCGATCCACACCGTATCGGTGGTGACAATGCTCGCCACCTCCGGGATCGCCGCCAGCCTCTCGAGGGCATCGCCGGTGAATACGCCATGAGTGCACACCACGTCCACCTCAGAGAGGCCGTGGTGGGAGAGCACCCGGACGAGCTCCACAACCGAGCCGCCGGTGGCTACCTCGTCGTCGTAGATCAGGGCGCGCCGGAAGCCCGCTACCTGCTTGCCCACAAGGCCGCTGATCGTGACCCGGTTGTCGTCAAGCCGCTCCTTCTGGGCTGCGGCCACCGGCAGGCCGAGGGTGTCGGCGAAACGCGCGGCCGACTTGGCACTGCCCACGTCGGGCGCCACCACAATCGTGCCTGCAAGGTCCTGCTGCCGAAAGTGCTGCACCAGCAGCGGCCGGGCGGTGAGCGGATCGGTGGGCAGCGAAAAAAATCCGTGAACCTGGGGAGAGTGCAGCATCATCGTCATGACATGGGTGGCGCCGGCGGTCGCCAGCAGGTCGGCCACCAGCCGGGCAGTGATTGAGATGCGGGGTGCGTCCTTCTTGTCCGAGCGAGCGAACGAAAAGTACGGGATGACCGCGTGTACCTCGCGCGCCGCGGCGGCGCGGGCGATGTCGAGCATCATCAAGAGCTCCACGAGGTGGTCGTTGACTGGCGGCGACAGCGACTGAACGATGAATACCGAACGCGAACGCACACTGGCGCCGAGCTGAACGTAAAGGTTGTCGTTGCTGAAGCGGCGAATGTCAGTCTGCTCGAGCGGCAACCCAAGGTCACCGGCAATGGCCTTGGCAAGGGCCGGGTTGGCGCTGCCGGCGAAAAACCTGGCGTCGATGTTTTCTGTCATGGTGCGTCCCCCACTCGAGAGTAGGACGGCGCGGCGATCGCAGCAACCGGCGACGCCGGCGAACATGCCGCCTAAACGGTCTGTCCAAAAAACGACCCTTGCGACTGGTCTCTTGACGATCCTTCGACCTCGAATAGGCGCCGCTCTCCGTTTTGCTACATTGGCAGGCCACAATGTCGCGTTTGTGCATGGAGCTGGCGCTTCCAGATATTGACTTGGCGTCTGGGAGACTCACATTTGAGACAGTAAGATTGAGACGAGTTGAGGAGTGGTAACAATGCTCAAGTCAAGAATCGATTCCCAGTCAATATCGGTACTGATCTCCGGGCTGGTCGCGGTCGTCATTCTCGTGACAACTGCCCCCGGCATAGGGGCAGAGATGCCTTTTTCATCCAACAATACGATTGCAGGCTCTTTTGACGGCGCCAGCTCGGTTCTTTCGGTCGACATGGATTGTGACGGCGACCTCGACGTGGCCGCCGCCTCGAGATGGGATGGTACGGTCAACTGGTGGGAGAACCCGGGTTGGGGCCTGCATCCTGTTGGCACGGGATTCACCGAAGCCTACAACCTGGCAGTTGGCGATTTCAACAGCGACGGGCTGCCCGATCTAGCGGGCGCCGCCAGGGCCGCCTCGGGCAGCAACGTGCGTTGGTGGGCGAACCCCGGTCCTGGGGTCGGTGGCCTGTGGGCAGAGACAAACGTCTCCAGCGCCCTCCTGACTCAGGCGCTTGCAGTCGATGCGGGAGACATCGACGGCGACGGTTTTGACGACATCGCAGCCGCCGGCTATCACTCGTCTGTCGACGGAGTCTACATATGGTTCAGAAACCGGGTGGGCACCGGAACCTTGTTCGACGCCTATGACATCGGCACCGGATATGGCACCCCACACTCAGTCGAAATCACCGATGTCAACAACGACCAACTCCTCGACCTCGTAGGCGCAAACTACGGGGACGACTCCGTCGTGTGGTTTCGTAACGACGGCTCGATTATCTCGCCCGATCCGTGGTCGGTGGAGACGATTCGAACGGGAGTTGAAGGCGCCATCGATGTGCGAGGGGCCGATCTCGATCGAGACGGTGACCTCGACGTGGCGGTCGCAGCCTTTGAGGCCGGCCGTCTCCTGTGGTACGAAAACCTGGGCTCGGATCCCCCGCTCTGGGACCAGCATGTGGTTGAGTGGACTTTCGCCGGCGCCTACTCGGTCGAGCCAATCGACCTCGACCGTGATGGTGACCTTGATCTCCTCGCATCGGCACGGACCGACAACGCTGTCCGCTGGTGGGAACGCGTGGGCACATCCTGGTATGAGCGCTCGATTGACGATGCTTTCGATGGCGCAAGGTCCGCGGTAGCCGCCGACTTCGACAACGACGGAGACTATGACGTGCTCGCTGCGGCAGATGGGGCGAACGATGTGACCTGGTGGAGAAACCTCAGTGTGCACAGGGATGCCCGCTTCTGGACGGCGACACCCGTATCCAACAACTCCGGCGAGTACTGGGGCGTCGACACGCTCGACGCAGATCGGGACGGAAAGCTCGACATCGTCGCCGTCGCCTCAAACGACAGCGATTACGGCGATGTCATGCTGTTTCTCCAGGGCGCCACCTCGAGCTCATGGAGCGCCGTAGAGATCACGGACTCCCTGAGCGGCGCTTCCTCCATCAGCGTCGCCGACCTCAACCACGACTCGCTCCCAGACCTGCTGGTGGCCGCATCGGGCGAAGATAGGATCACCTGGTTCCAGGGCTATGGATCCGATTTCTTCTCCCGACACAACATCGCCAGTGGATTCGAAGGCGCTGCCGACGCCAAGGCGACCGACATCAACGGCGACGGTGATCTGGATGTTGTCGGGGTGGCAGAAACTTCGGGTCTACTGCGGTGGTGGGAGGGTGACCCAGGGCATTCACCAGCATGGACGGAGCATATGTTTGCCAGCCTGCCGGGGGCCTCGGCGGTGGCCACAGGGGATCTCGACGGAGACCGCGACCCGGACGTGGTCGCTGTTTCCGCCTCCCTGGGTGAGCTGACCTGGTATGAAAACCTCGGTGAGTCCGGTGGACTCTGGATGTGGACACCGCGTACCTTGACGACGGCCTTTTCCCAACCGCGGACCGTTGTCGTCGCGGATTTCAGTGGCGACGGGCGAAATGACATCGCGGCCGCAAGCTTCACCAGCACGACCAACGTCGTAATGTGGATCAACCAGGGGGGCGCGCCGCCAACCTGGTCTCAGCTGACGATCTCCGGCCCGGCGACAGCTGTCGGTGGGGTGGCCCAACTGCATGCGGTCGATCGCGACCTCGATGGCGATCTCGACCTCTCGGCAGTGTTTCCGGTTGATGGACGGGCCTACGCCTGGGAGAACCTCAACGGTGCAGGAACGTCGTGGACAGGCAGCACCATCCAGGACTTCGGCGGGACCATGATGCCGTTAGCCGTCACCAGTGCCGACCTCGACGGCGACGGCGATCCAGATCCAGTCATCGCCGGAAACAACGATGTCGCCATGGTCTCCAATCGGGGCGGCCAGTTCGACATGTTGGTAGATCCCGAGCCCGATGCCCAGGTCGGCGAGGGTGAGTTGACAGTCCTGATGTCGATCACCCCGAGGCACCTGGGGAGAATCACTGACCCCGCCCTGGAGCTGGAGTGGCTCAATCTCGGCTTCGAACGAGAAGACGGATCGGCCATGGAGGAGACGGAGATCAACAACATCGTCGACCGCCTCTACGTCTTTCACGACCAAAACGACAACGGCATCCTCGAGGTCGGTGTAGATCCCTTGCTCGCGGTCGATTCGACCATCAACATGGTCTCCTCCGGCTACGTACAGGTCTCCGTACCTCAAGGGCCCGTGAACCCGGGGATCTTCAACACTGCAACCGAGACTTTCTTTCTTGCCGCCGAGATCGAGGAGGGTGCGTCGTCAGCCACACCGTCGTGTTTCCGAACCGAGCACAAGGCGGGCGGAACCGTGACAGCCCTGAGCTACGAAGACTACGACATCAACCCGAAGCCGGCGCTGTTCTTTTCAGTCGACGGCGGATTGGTGTGCGCACAAGCGGACCTATTTTCAGACGGCTTCGAAAGCGGCGACACCTCGGCCTGGTCGTTTACCCAATGATTCTGAACCCGTCGATTCCGCTCACTTCTTGATCTTCTTCGGTTCGCAGTTGTCTTTCTTTTTTTTCGCGACAGCCCCACAGTCGGAGCAGCGGTACCGCCCCGGCTTCGGTTTCACCTTGGGTTTGCCTTTACGACAGCTCATATCCAGCTATTAAGGAACTGGGATGCCAAGTGGGCCGAGTTTCTCGAACTCCCACAGGTCTCGGATCGGGATTCCTTCGTATCCCTTTTCCGGCAATCTCGGTTTGTGTTCCCGCACGCGGTCGACGGCATCAAGGTGTATGCGAATCAATCGATAGCCCCGTGAGAGGTACAAACCAGCGGCACGAAGATTGTCGTTGGTCATCAAGGCCCACGCGCGTCCGAGACCACGTTTGTGGAATGTGTTTTCGGCAGCCTCGAGCAGAAGCCGACCAAATCCGCGGCCACGGACGATGGTATCGAGAGTCACGACCTGGCCCGCCGGCCCGTCGACGCGAAAGGTCACCAGCCCGGCCATCTCGTCATGATGGTCAACGAGCGCGAGACCCGAGACCTCTGAAGGCGTGTAGACCGTACTGAGGCATACGACGAGGCCGAACCAATGTTCGTCCCATACCTCCTTGATCTCATCTGTTGTCGCAGGTCTCAATCGCATGTCGCGTTGCCGAAGCGGTGTCATCTCATCCTCCTTGTAGCGTGGCGGTTTCGTGCCCTTCCGGCACCCGTGAGCTGGTCTCCCGAACCATGGGGCCGGGCACTCACGGGCGGAAGGATGGGTGGAATCATCGGCAAGGGATTCCGTGCTCATTCAGAATCTCCAGGACTCGCCTCTGATCTGTTCTTTCGACGTGGACCTCGCCCGAAAATTCATCCGAAACATGGAGCTTCCAGAACCGTCGAAAGGCATTCGCTTCGTCCAGAAACCTGTAGTACTTGAATCCGTGCCGCATTGGTACGACGTGGCTCAGTTGATCCAACTGGAAGACGTTCTCGAATGATCCCGGCTCCTTTGTGTTGGAGGCCCGTTTCTCGAGTCCGCGTTCGTTCAGCCTGTAGTCCACCCGACTGAAAAGCCCGGGAATGACCGCAACGATGGAACCGACCGCCGCAATCGCCAGCGCCTTGACGGCCGCGCCTGAGTGGAGCACAAAGTAGGACACCAACATCATGGCAAGAAAGACCGCGGCCACATAGAGCGCAATGATCGGCGGCATCTTTCGCGCCGACCAGTGAACAAGAACTTCTTTCTCGGTGTTGTCCGCAGCCATCGTCTCAGGTCCCACCTTGCCAGCCTCCTTGTGGATCTCCACTGACTCTACATCCGCTGAACGGCCGGGGTCAATTCGCCGATCGCGGCCTCCACTCTCTGAGGCGACAACCCCGAGACCAGTCACTCAGCCGAAACAGTCCTGTTGTAGAATAGGCCTAGCAGATACATTGCAAAAACCGAAATTGATGAATCAATAAGGAGATCACGATGTTCCTCACGCAAATGGCCACAACGAACCGTTCCAGCTATTGTCCTGCATTCATCTTCAGTCTTTTATGTGCGGTCCTGCTTGCCGGCTCAGCGACGACCGGGTTCGCGCAGATCACCCCGACGAAGGAATCACTGTCAGACCTCTATCCCGGCAAAGCCTATTCGCCTTATGCCCAGCGCAGTTTTCCCAGCCAGGTTTTCTGGGGTGACACCCATCTTCACACTGGCCTCTCAATGGATGCCGGCCTGTTCGGCGCCCGCCTCGGCCTCGATGAGGCCTACCGCTTCGCCCGCGGCGAGGAAGTGATGGCCTCAAGCGGCCAACCCGCCAAGCTCGGCCGCCCGCTCGACTGGCTGGTCATCGCCGACCACTCCGATGGCATGGGCTTCTTCACTGATCTTGCGGCGGGAAAACCCGACATCCTCAGATTCGACCAGGCCAAACCCTGGTACGACGGTCTGCGGACCGGGGGTGAGGCCTCGGTCGCAGCAGCGCTGGACTTGATCGGCACATTTTCACAGGGAAAGATCGACCCGGAGATGATGGCCGAGTATTCGCCGGGCGGGAAGACCTACGCGTCGATCTGGGAAAAGGTGGTCGACGCAGCCGAGCGTTTCAACGACCCAGGCCACTTCACGGCGTTTATCGGTTTCGAGTGGACCTCGCTCGTCGCCGGCAGCAACCTGCACCGCAACGTGATCTTCCGCGACGGCGCCGAAAAGGCTGGCCGGGTCGTGCCGTATACCACCCAGGCGCCTGTGGGCTCGACCGACCCGCTCGATCTCTACAAGTACCTCGAGAACTACGAATCCACGACTGGCGGGTCAGCGCTTGCACTCGCCCACAACGGCAACCTGTCGAACGGAATCATGTTCCCGGTCGACGCCCAGTACACCGGCCGCAAGCTCGACC
>CAZCEX010000144.1:0-9120 GCA_964497785.1 uncultured Thermoanaerobaculia bacterium
TGGCGGGTGTGGCACTCGTCGCAGGAGTTGTTCTGGTAACGGTATCCCTTGTCGCGAAGCTCCTTCTTCTGGGCCTCGGTCTTGATGCCCATGTTGTGGCATCCGCCGCAGCCCCGCCCGCCCTCGATCAGCTCGTCCGGGGCGAAGTGAGTGGCGGGAATCGCGTTGAGGGATGTCCAACCGAAGTTGTGCTTGCCGCGGGAGAACTGGTTGAACTGCTCCTCGTGACACCCGGCGCACAGCGCCTCATCGGGCAGCTGGGCGAGCTGATAGTCCTCGGCCGTGCTGTGGGCGTCGCCGTGGCAGGTCTCGCAGCTGACGTCGTTGGCGGCATGCGCAGAGGCCCTCCAATCTGCGACCTGTCCAGGGGAGATTCCGGCGTGGCAGTCCACACAGGCGTCCCCTGCGCTCGCACCGACGGCAGTGAGCACGATGACTCCAGTTGTAAACAGTAGGACGGCAGCTTTCCTCATGACACTCCTCCTTTTGATTTCAGGATCATCGGGCACATATGTTACAAGCCATTGATCAACAGTATCTTGAGTCTGATCAGATTGTCTCACCGGGGGCCCGCCTCGTCTCGTGCGATCTCTTTGAGGCCGCGAGGGTAGCGGTGGGCGAGGTCCACGTACACCTCCTTGGCCCAGACCATCATGTCCGCCTGGTCCGGCCCAACCTCGCCGATCACCCGCGCCGGGACACCGACTGCGATCGCCCGCGGCGGGATCTCCTGGTGACGTCGGACCAGGGCCTGCTCGCCGATGAGGGCGCCTTCACCGACCACCGAAAAATCGCTGATCACCGCCCTCATGCCGATGGTCGCTCCGGTGTCGATGCGTGCGTTGTGAATCATTGCGCCGTGTCCGATGGTGACGCGGTCACCAATCACGGTCTCGTCAGCGGGGCGAGCATGGATGATGGCCCCCTCTTCAACGGCCGAGGACTCCCCGATGACGATGCGTCCGTAATCCCCGCGGAGGATCGCGCCGTGACCGATGTAGCACTCAGCGCCGATGGTCACGTCGCCGACCACTACCGCTGTGGGCGCGATGAAGGCGGTCTCGCTGATCGCCGGTCGTCTGTCCTCGAAGAGGTAGATAGGCATGTCCCTTTCAGTGTGGGGTGATCTCGCTCTTTGTGCAATTTGCTCAATTGTTCAATATTCGATTGCGTTTGACATTCGATCATTATGAGCATATGTTCAGAACTAGGAGGTGTGATGGCTCGACCGGAGAAGCTCAGAAGGATCGCATGCGTGGCCGGCGGCCGTGGCTTCAAGCCGCTCGGCCGGCCGGCGACTGAGCTTGATGTCGAGACCCTCCGGCTCGACGAGCTCGAGGCACTGCGTCTGTCAGACCTCGAAGGCTTGTACCAGGAGGCGGCTGCCGAAAAGATGGGTGTGTCGAGGCCGACATTCGCGCGTATTCTGAGCCGGGCGAGAGCCGCCATCGCCCGAGCTCTCTTCGAGGAGCGGCTGCTGGTAATCGGCGACGGGCCTGTCGTGACCGGATCCGACGATCCACTGCCGTGCCCGGTACACGGCGACGGACCGAGACGGGGTCGCGGTTGCCGCCGACCTTCATCTGGTTCTGGCGCCCGAGATCCTCGAACGGCACGGGTTCGTCAGCGGGCACGAGGCATTCATCCGCCCGCAGGACTGCGACGCCTGCGGTATCTGCCACGAGGTGTGTCGCTTCGACGCGGTAAAGTCGGACCCAGAATCGCAGACTTTTGTCATCGACCTGGGGGGCGCCGCCGCGCACGATATCCGTGCCCTGTGGGATCGTGTGCAGCCCTTGTTGAAGATCCAGGAAGGTGTAGGGCATTGAATCGGAGAGGCGATGTTGAGAGACAGCGATTTGCTTTTCAACCCGCCTCCCTCACCTCGGTCAGAACCGCCAGCGCCTCGCGTAAAGCCGCGTCGATGGGGGCCAGAGCCTGCGTCTTTCCGCCGACGAGTTCCCTCGCCGGGCCGTCAAATACTACGGCGCCGTTCTCCAACAGCACGACCCGCGAGGCTGTCCGCAGGGCATCGAGCGGATCGTGGGTGACGTGAAGCATTGAAAAGCCCCCAGCGTTCTGGCGCTGTCGCAGTAGCTTGGTCATCTCGAGCTTGAGCGGCAGGTCCAGCGATGCGAACGGCTCGTCGAGCAGGAGCAGCTCGGGGCGCGGCGCCAGTGCGCGGGCCAGGGCCAGCCGTTGGCGCTCTCCGCCGCTGAGCTCGGCCGGACGGGCCCCGGCACGGTCGCGGAGCCCAACGTCATCAAGCGCGGCGAGCGCCAGCTCATTCGCCTCCCGGCGGACCAGGGCTAATCCGCCGAGCACGAACCGTAGATGTTGCACCGCGGTCATATGCGGCCACAGCGCCAGATCCTGGAAGACCAGCGAAATTCGGCGCCCTGATGGCGCTACCAGGCTGCAAGGCCCCTCACTGACCTTGCGTCCCCCAAGCGTGATCGCCCCGGCGACCGCAGGCTGCAGGCCGGCGATGGCACGCACCAGCGTCGTCTTGCCGCTGCCGGAGGCACCCATCAGGGCCACCCTCTCTCCAGCGGCGATGGTGAGGCCAATGTCCCGCAGGACCGTGCGGCGGCCCAACTCGACGCGCAGTCCGGTAATAGCGAGGACCGGTGTCATGCCACCCGCCTTCGTTTGATCGCCGCCAGAAAGGCCAGCCCGAGCAGGACGGACAGGCCCACCTGCAACAACGCCAGCAGCGCGGTCTGGGCCGGCGGTGCGTTGGCTTCCAGTGTCAGGATCCGCATGGCCAACGTCTCACCGCCGGGCGGGTAGAGTACGAGGATCGTATCCAGATCGCGCAGGCAGAGCAGCGCCACGGCCGCTCCCACCGCAAGCGTCGCTCGCCCCACCGGCGGAACCGTCACTCGCAACCAGCGCGCCAGCACCCCAGGCCGGCCCACCCACGCGGCCTCCTCTTCGGCCACGGGAACAACGTCAAAGGCCACCTTGAACGCGCGTTGCGCCACGTACAGGTATCGCCCCCAGAGGCCGAGCAGGACCACCGCTGGACCACCGTAAATCCAGCTCGTCGCTGGGCGGTTCCACAAGGCGATCAGACCAATGCCCAGCACTACCGCGGGCAGCGTCAGGCCCAGCAACGCCACACCTGCGGAAACGACCTGTCTGGCCGGATCGCGAGCCCATGCGTGCCCGCCGAGCAGGCCCAGGGCAACCAGCGGCAACGTGGCGCCCACCACGTACACCAGCGTCCAACCCGCCGATCCCAGGGCTGGGCCCACGGCCGAGACCGGATCGGAGCCTGAGGCCGCCATGAACACCAGACCCAGGAGCGGCATCATGGCGCTTAGCCCCGCCGTGACCAGGGCTGCCATCCGTACCGCCCCACGGCCCAACAGGTCTGGAGCGGGTCCGCGGCCGGCCCGAGCCGACGGCAAAACCGCGCCGCCCCGGTCGAGGCGCAGCACCACAGCCGTTCCGGCCAACGCCAACAGTACCAGCGGCAGCGATCGGGACAGCGCCTCGCCGGGCAGAAACGACAGGTCAGCGAGCCGCGCGAACACGGTTCCGGCGTAGGTTTGCACGCCCAACAGCGTGGGCACCGAAACCTCCCCCAACGTCAACATAAAAACCAGGGTCGCCCCGGCCGCGGCGGCCGGCAGTGCCTGCCGAGCTACAACCCGCCCCAGCGCGCCAGACGGACCACGGGAGAGCACAGCGGCTTCCACCGGAGCGGGATCCATGCCGCGCACAGCGGCCAACACCAGCAATGTCACCAACGGAGTCAACGCCAACACCTGGATCGTCACGAAACCGCCAGGCCCGTGAAACAAACCGTCGACGGCCACCCGCAGTGAGGGTCCCACCATCAGGTCGAATGGCCCGCCACGTGCCAGCCCGTGCACGACGCCCAGCGCCAGAAGGTAGGGCGGTAGGCACAGCGGGAGTATGTGTAGGACCGCGCCGGCCCGACACCAGCTCGAACGGACCGTGGCCAACGCCACCCCCAACCCAAGGCCGCAGGCGCCGGCGACAGCGCCGGCGATGGCGGCCCGTGCCGCGCTGACCGCCAGTAGGTGGCGCAGCACCGGGTCGGTCAAAACAAACCACGGCGGCGCCACCTCCGCGCTGCCACCAGCCGACCGCATTCCGGCCAACGCGACCAGCGGAGCGACGACGCACAAAGTAGCCGCGAATCCGGACAGAACGTGGCCTGCCCGCACGTCCGCAGCGCAGCCAAGGCTCAAGGTCCGCCGGTCCCTTCGGCCCAGGCCAGGAACCCGGGGTGCAGCCGCTGCACGGCGTCACCGAGCGTCGGATAGTCCACCTCCATCGCGTCGATCTCCACTACCGATCGCACGCCGGGGGGCATCGGAACGCCGGCGCGTAGCGGCATCTGGCGACAGGCGGCCTCGGCCAGTGCTCGCTCCACCACCGCCGAGACCAGGTAGTCCACCAGCGCCTTGGCGGGCTCGGGATTTGGACTGCCGGCGATACGGACCACCACCGTGGGGATCACCAGCGTGCCGAGGCCCCCGTTGTCGGGGAAGATCACGGCGACCGGGGCGCCGCTCTCCACGGCCACCGCAGCGTCATCGGTGTCGACCACGCCCCACGCAACTTCCCCGGCAGCGACCAACCGTTTGACCTCGCCATTGGATGCTGCCACGCGGACCCCATTGTCGCGCAAGCCCTTCAGGAAGGCCCGTCCCTCCTCGTCTCCCCATGCCTCGAACAGTGCAGCGACATGGGTTGTTGTCGTGCCGTAGGCTGGGTTGGCGATCGCAGTCCGATCATTCCACCTTGGGTCCAAGTAGTCGCGGATCGAGCCTGGCCGCTCGCCCTCGGAAACCAGCTCGGTATTGACCAGGATCACGCGAGCACGGGCGGAGAACCCGGTCCACATGCCGTCCGCCGCGCGGAACGCGGCCGGGATACCCTCGGCCGCTGCCGGCTGATAGGGCGCCACCAACCCGCGGGTTATCAAAATCTGCGGTCGGATCGGGTCTCCGGACCAAAACACGTCGGCGCGCGGGTGCTGTGACTCGGCGAGCAAGCGATTGAGGACCCCGGTGGACTTGGTCTCCTCGGTGTCGTAGACAGCGCGCACGTCGATTCCGGACTGCTGCTCGAATGCAAGCAGCACCGGCTCGGCGAACACCTGGTCCACCGATGTGTAGACCACCACCTGTTCGGACGGCGCCTGCCCGCAACCCAATATAAGCGTCACCGCAATCAGGCCCGAGCCGACAACTGCCCCTCGCCGCATCATGGCCCCACCGGCGCCACGCGCAGATCGTCGAAAAGCGCCGCGGCGTCGGCCTTGGTCCAAAGACCGACCAAACCCGCTCCGACAAACGCCTCGTCGTCTACGCTGAGTAGCTTCTCACCGTCGAAGTAGCAGTCGATACGGGCGCCAACGGTCACCACCCGAATCAGGTGCCAGACCGAGGTGTCACCGGTTGCCGCCGCGCTGGCCAGCTGCTTGCGCCGTCCGTCCTTGACGAAGTAGAGACGGAGGTTCTTTTCCAGCGGGTTCCACCGCGTGATGTAGTAGTTCGAGGCATCGGCGGCTCGCCACACCGGCCCGCCCCCCTGGTCCTCCTCACCCGAGACGGCCCGGACCGCCACACTCAGATCCAGGTCCCGGAAGCGATCGTCCTCGGCCAGCGCCACATTGAAAGTTCTGCCGTGGTTCGTCGATGAGGTCACTCCGAAGACATTCGGCGCCGACGACGCATCGTCCCGCGCCACCGTCGCCCAGATTGCCGGCGTCCCGGCGCCGTGACTCTCGCCGAGGGACCAACCGTCCGGAAGCGTGCCCGCGACAGCAGCGTCGAAGGACCATTTCCGGCCCGTCGACTCCACCGCGACCGAAACACCCGCCGGTGGTGATGTCGCCGTGGCCGGTTCCGCACCATCACTTTTTGCGGGCTCTTCCTCATGGGCATCCGAGCGGCAAGCCGCCGCGGTGATCATCAGGGCGCCACCGAGCAGCAAGGCGAGAATCGGTCGAACTACTTGATCCATACATGACCTCCAGAAGGCCACGATGGTACTTCAATCCAGCGGAGTCAAGACGCCGCCCGACAGCGTGGAAAGCACGACGTCGAGGCCGGCCGCCTTGTCACGGCGTTCTATTATGCTCGAGCCGCGCATGATGGACTCGCGCGCCGCAGTGGCCTGTTGGGCCGCCTCCTCGGCCGAGGCCACGTCGGCGGCGGTGAGATACACATCCTGCATGGACACCTGGCCGACCTCCTCCTTGGCCTCGACGACTTTGGCAAACTTGATGAATTTGGCGACAGAGGTACGGGCTCACGGGTTGCGTCCGGTGCGAATCACGGCGGTTGACGGCACGATTGGGCGAGTTGACCAGTGGTTGCGGAGCCGCTAGGATATTGATGCCTGGTGCTCGGCCGCCCAGGCATGGGTTGTAATGGCACTGATCGGCACCCGACTCCGCGCGCCTCAACGGCGCCAGTTGATGAGCGTTTTTTTCGCTCTTCTGGTCTTCATTCCCGGTATGGCGCCGATACCGCACGCCTGCTTCGCCGAACTTCACGCAAGCTCCTCCCTCGAGACCCCCCGCGTGTGCCGTCCAGATTCGGATGACGTCCCAGATGCCGCTGAGCACTGTCTCGCCTGCGCGCTTCAGCGGACCCTGCTTGCCCATGGGACCGGTGGGGCGCCGCTGGCCGTCGACACGACAGCCAGCGCCGAAAGGCCGCCCCTCGAGGGTGCCGGGCGCAGCGAGCAACCCGAGAGCCTGCCTCCCGCTCGCGGCCCTCCATCGGTGTAATCGTCACCTGACCCCCCCAACCCACAGCTGACTGACAGCGGAATCCTGTCCCGTTTCGCAATGGGCTGTAATCGATGATGAAAGTCTGAACCGTCTCTGGAAATACGGCGTCTGCCCTCCGTTGCGGCCGATACATAATTCAGATCGTCAGTGGGAGACAACCATGCCAAGAGCTTCAGCGAGTGTATTTCGTCGAGCCACGGTAATCCTCGCCCTTGTCACGACGCCCTGCTTCCTGTTGAATGCGCCGGGAGTCTGTTTCGCATCCACCGAGGCGACGTCGCCGGACCCAATGGAAATCCTCCGGCAGCAGCTTCTCGAGCTGCAGCGCCAGATGTTGGAGATGGAAAACCGCCACACCGAAGAGATCGAAGCACTGAAGGAAGAGATCCAGGCCCTGCGCGGCGAAAGCGACGCCGCTGCAGTGCCCGAGGAGGATGAGCTCGCGGCCCTCCGCCGGGTCGCCGAGCTCGAGGCGGCCAAGGCCGAGGAGCCAACGACGGGAGGGGAGGAGGAGACCTTTACGGCGAAGGGCCTGAGTCTGCAGGCCCTCAATCCGGAGATCAGCGTCACCGGCGACTTCCTCGCCACCTACAATCATCAGGAAGGATCCCGGCAGCGCACGGACTTCAACTTCCGCAGCCTCGGGCTGCACTTCGAGAGCTACCTGGACCCCTATACTCGTTTCAAGGCGGCGGTGCCCGTCACTACCAGCGGCGTCGAACTTGGTGAGGCCTATATGACCCGTTACGGGCTCCTCAACGGCTTCAACCTCACTTTCGGCAAGTTCCGGCAGCAGTTCGGGGTGGTCAACCGCTGGCACAAGCACGCCCTCGATCAAAGCGACTTCCCGCTGGCCCTGAGACAGATTTTCGGCGAAGGTGGCCTGAACCAGACTGGCCTCTCCTTCGACTGGGTATTGCCGCCCCTCTTGGGCGCGTCCCAGGACCTCACAATGCAGCTCACCAACGGGGAAAATCCACGTCTCTTCTCCGGCAATACGCTCGGCACCCCCTCGGTGCTCCTCCACTACAAGAACTACCGAGAGCTCTCCGAGAACACCTATGCCGAGATCGGGCTTTCGGGCATCGTCGGTTGGAAGGACGAGTGGACGATCCAAAGCACCGGGAACCCAGCCACTGTCTACGACAGCCTGCCCGCACGAGTCTTGGGGCTGGACTTCAATCTCCTCTGGGAGCCCACCGACCGGATGCGCTACCGCAACGTGGTATGGCGAAGCGAGCTCTACCTGCTCGATCGCGACATCCTGGCCCCGGACGGCTCGGGAGAGGACACGATTTCCGCCTGGGGCGCTTTCACCTACCTGCAGTCCAAGCTCAATCGGAAGCTGGAGCTGGGAATCCGGCTGGACTACTACCAGCCCGACCAGAAGGGGTACGCCAACCTGGGGGCTTCTCTGGCTCCGCACGCGTTCGCCGATGACGTTCACTTCTGGCAGGCAACACCCTACCTCACCTACCAGCAGAGCCCCTTTGTGAGGTACCGCCTGGAGTACAGCCACCTGGAGCGGCAAGGGCTCGCCGAACCGGAGGACGCCCTGATCTTCCAGCTCATCTTCGCCGCCGGGCCTCACAAGCATGACCGCTACTGATCATGAACACGAAAGGTGAAATCATGAAAGGCACAGCAATCACCACCCTATATTTTCTGGCCCTTGTCTTGTCGCCCATACTGGCGACGGCCGAGGGCTTTCATGCGTCCTCAGAGCCAGTGCTCTCGGTCGTTGCCACTCTGCCGGACTATGCCGTCGTCGCCGAGGCCATCGGCGGGGAGCGCGTCGCTGTCCAGGCCATCGTGCGTGGCGATCAGGACGCCCACTTCATCCGGCCGAAGCCTTCCTTCGTGGACATGGTCGGCAACGCCGACGTGCTCATCGCCACAGGGCTGGACCTCGAGCTCTGGCTGCCCACGGTGGTGGACAAGTCGGGAAACTCCCATGTCAGGAGCGGCCAGACCGGCTACGTGGCCGCCTCCCGCGGCATGAACCTCCTGGAGGTGCCCACCAATATCTCCCGCTCCGAAGGCGGGGTGCACGTTTACGGTAACCCCCACCTTACCTGCAGTCCCCTGAACATGAAGATCGCCGCACATAACATCACCGTCGGCCTGATCAAGAACGACCCGGCCGGCAGGGAGTACTACGAGACGAGTCTCGAGGCGCTGCTCACGGAGATCGACAGGCGCCTCTTCGGTCAAGAGCTGGTCGAACTCCTCGGAGCGGAGACCCTCACCAGTATGGCCGAGAAGGGAACCCTGATCCCCTTCCTGGAGCTGCAGCAATTCCGCCACCTCACGATTTTTCTCAAACAGGATCACAT
>CAZCEX010000145.1:0-9080 GCA_964497785.1 uncultured Thermoanaerobaculia bacterium
CCCCGTGGGGGTTCGAATCCCCCCTTTCGCACCAATCGGAGTCAATACCCATGCCACACGAAATCACCAAGAACCCGGACTTCACTGTCGAGATCGCAGCCAGCCTTGAACCCGAGGCGGTGGCCGAAGAACGGGAAAACATCGTTCGATCGCTGAGAGGCCACGCCCGCATTCCCGGCTTTCGGCCGGGCAAGGCGCCGTTGTCGGCTATCCGCGCCCGCTACGCCGAAGAGATCAAGGGCGACCTGACCGAGCACCTCGTGAGCACTCTGTGGCGTCAGGTGCTCGAGGAGGAAGAAGGGTTCGAGCCCTTGACCGCCCCAGAGTTCGAGGCGATGGACTTCGACGCGGACGGTGGATTCTCTCTGCGCGCCCACCTCGAGGTACGACCTCAATGGGACCTTCCTTCCCTCGAAGGGGTCACCGTGCCGGAGATTGCCGTCGAGGTCTCAGACGGCGACGTCGAAAGCGAAATCGAGCGCGTCTGCGAGGAGCAGGCCTCCTGGGAGCCGGCCGAGGACGGCGCGACAGTCGGCGATGGCATGATGGTCGAGGCCGACGTCACGATCTCGATCGAGGGATCGGAGGAAGAGCCCAAGGTCGAGGAGAACGCTCGCATCGTCATCGGTGACCAGAGCGTACCTCCCGAGATTTCCGGGGCTCTCCAGGGCGCTTCTTGCGGTGAAACGAAGGATGTCGACGGCACGATCAGCAAAGAGCCGTCCGGGGACGAGGAACTCGAAGACCCACCGCAGCAACAGAACATCCGCTACTCTCTCGATATCAAGGCGCTCAAGGTCAAAGCGGTCCCCGAGGCCAACGACGAACTCGCCAAGAACCTCGGCCTGGAAGACATGCCGGAACTCAAGGAGCGGATCGCGGCGGCGCTGAAGAACCAGAAGGAGTCGGCACGACGCGACGGGCAGCGAAGGCACATTCTCGACCACCTCGAAACCGGGCTGGAGGTCGACGATTTGCCGCCGGCCCTGGTCAACGATGCCGTCAACGAAGACCTGCAACGCTTCGCCTACCAGATGGCGATGCAGGGCCAGAAACCCGATCTCGACCAGACCGACTGGCATGCGATGCGCGCCCGGATCGAACCGACGGCGAGAAAGAGGGTGTTGGACACCCTGATCCTCGAGCAGCTCGCCCGGGAATGGGAGGTCTCTGTTCCCGAGCAGGATGTCGACGATTACGTCGCCGCGGAGGCACAGCGCCAGAGTATCCCCTTTGCCGAACACAAGGCGAACCTCACCGCCGAAAACAAGATTGAGCACATCAGGCACGCCGCACGCATGGCAGAGACCGTCACTGAGATGTTGCGCCGCACCGGTGCGGAGGAGGACGAGTGAGCTTCACGATTCCCTACGTCGTCGAGCAGACGAGCCGGGGAGAGCGTGCGTACGACATCTTCTCCCGTCTGCTCAAAGACAATGTCGTATTCCTCGGCTCGCCGGTCGACGATCAGGTCGCCTCGCTGATCATCGCCCAGTTGCTCTTCCTCGAAGCCGAGAACCCCGAAAAGGACATCTACCTCTACATCAACTCCCCTGGCGGCTCCATCACCGCGGGAATGGCGATCTACGACACCATGCAGTACGTCAAACCGCCCGTCGCCACAATCGCTCTCGGCCAGGCGGCCTCCATGGCGGCCGTATTGCTCGCCGGCGGAACTCCCGGCAAAAGGTTTTCCCTCCCTCACAGCCGCGTCCTGTTGCACCAACCACTGATGTCAGGGTTGCAGGGACAAGCGACCGATATCGACATTCACGCCAAGGACCTGATGCGCTTGCGGGGTCGTCTCAACGAAATCCTGGCGAAACATACCGGCCAGACCGTGAAGACGATTAACCGCGACACCGAGCGGGACTTCATCCTCGAGGCCGAGGAGGCCAAGGAGTACGGGGTGGTCGACGAGATCATCACCAATCGCGACTGATGAGAAACAGCATTTTTTCCTGGTATAGAATGATCTCCGGAGGATTCGATGGCGCAGCGCGATAGCGACGTTCTGCGGTGCAGCTTCTGCGGCAAGAGCCAGCATGAGGTCAAGAAGCTCATCGCAGGGCCGACCGTCTACATCTGCAACGAGTGTGTTGAGGTGTGTCTCGACATCATTGCCGAGGATCGCATCCACGAGGCGAAGGTCCACCATCAGGAGTTGACCAAGCCGCACGAGATCAAGACCAACCTCGACGAGTTCGTGATCGGTCAAGAAAACGCCAAGAAAAAGCTCTCCGTCGCGGTCTACAACCACTACAAAAGAATCGAGTACCAGCAAGCCCGAGGAAGGGATGCCGTCGAGCTCGCCAAGTCGAATATTCTTCTCATGGGCCCGACCGGAACCGGCAAGACCCTTCTCGCGCAGACCCTCGCGCGCCAGCTCCAGGTGCCGTTCACGATCGTCGATGCGACTACCCTGACTGAAGCCGGATATGTTGGTGAGGACGTCGAGAACATCCTTCTGCGGCTCTACCAGTCCGCCGATGGCGACCGCGATGCGACCGAACGGGGCATCGTCTACGTCGACGAGATCGACAAGGTGGCGCGCAAGGCCGACAATCCGTCGATCACGCGAGACGTTTCGGGCGAGGGCGTTCAACAGGCTCTGCTCAAGATCCTCGAAGGAACGATCGCCAACGTGCCTCCGCAGGGCGGGAGAAAACACCCCCACCAAGAATTCATCCAGATCGACACCACCAACATCCTTTTCATCTGTGGCGGCGCTTTCGTCGGTCTCGAGGACGTGGTCGCTCACCGCCTCAACCAGAAACGTATGGGGTTCGGAGGCGATCTCGGAGGCAACGAAGAGCGGTCGACCGAACTCCTCGAAAAGGTCCATCCAGAGGACCTTATCAAGTACGGCATGATTCCTGAGTTCGTTGGCCGGATTCCGGTCGTCTCGACCCTGCACGATCTTGACCACGAAAGCCTCGTGCGGATTCTCACCGAGCCCAAGAACAGCCTGGTCCGCCAGTATGAAACGATTTTGAGCTTCGAGGGCGTCGACCTGACCTTCACCCCGGAGGCCCTCGCCTCGGTGGCTCACGAGGCCATCAAACGCAAAGTGGGCGCTCGCGGACTGCGAATCATTCTCGAAGAGCTCATGCTTGATATCATGTATCAAGTTCCTTCACTGCCCGATACCAGTGAATTGGTGATTTCGCGGGACGTGGTCGAACGCCGCGTGCCGCCCCTCACGGGAGTCCACAAAAAGGTGAGCTGATTACGAGTCCTACCGAACCGGAAACGTCTCGGCAATATCAAAGCTGCTACACTCATCGTTAATCCTCATGGGCCGTGCAAGGGACGACGAACCGAAACGAGAGAAATAATCAATCATGCCCTCAGATAAAACCATGACCCTTCCCGTTGTACCTCTTCGAGACATGGTGGTCTTCCCCCATATGATGGCTCCGTTCGTTGTCGGCAGAAAGCCTTCTGTCGAGGCGCTTGCCCAGGCTCTCAACCGCTCGGACAACGTCATCTTCCTGGTCACGCAAAAGGACCCGAAGGTCGATGAACCCGGCCCCGAAGACGTCTACACGCTCGGAGTGACAGCACGCGTCGTGCAGCACCTCCAGCTGGCCTCCGGCAACATCAAGGTGATGGTCGAAGGTCTGGTTCGCGCGAAGATCGAAGAGATCCTCGACGACGGCACCTGCCTGACGGCCCGGGTCCTGCCGGTGGAAAGCCCGACCGCCCTGACGCCGGCGGTCTCCAAGTACATGGCCGAGCTGACGGAGATCTTCAAAGAGTATGCAAAGCTTTCGCATCACCTCTCAGTCGAAGGGGTTCTGGCATCGCTCCAGGATCAGGACGTCGACCAGTTCGCCGACATCCTCGCCGCGCACCTTTCCCAGCCGACGGCGGAGAAACAGCGGCTGCTCGAGATTTCAAACCCCCTTGAGCGGTTGCAGCGCCTGAACGATCTTCTCGACGTCGAAATCGACAAGCTGCACATCGATCGACGCATCTCAACGCGCGTCAAGAAACAGATGGAAAAGGCGCAGCGGGAGTATTACCTTTCCGAGAAGATCAAGGCCATCAACGAGGAGCTGGGCCGAAACGACAATACCGAAGAGCTCGACGGGCTCAAGAAGGCAATCGAAGATTCCGGGATGACGGACGAGGCGAAAGAGAAGGCCCTGATCGAGATCCGCCGCCTCGAGGGTATGCCTCCGGTATCGGCCGAGGCGGGTGTATCCCGCAACTACGTCGACTGGCTGCTGGCGGTCCCGTGGATCAAGGCCTCTCGGGAGATTCGCAGCATCCAGCGCGCCGAGAAGGTCCTCCATGAAGACCACTACGGGCTCGAGAAGGTCAAGGATCGCATTCTCGAGTTCCTGGCCGTGCGCCAGCTCGTACGAAAAACCACGGGCACCATCCTGTGCTTCGTCGGACCTCCCGGAGTCGGCAAGACTTCGCTCGCGAAGTCGATCGCTCGCGCGACCGGCCGTAATTTCGTGCGGCTGTCCCTCGGCGGCGTTCGCGACGAAGCCGAGGTCAGGGGACATCGGCGGACTTACATCGGTGCTTTCCCCGGCCAGATCATCCAGATGATGCGCAAGGCCGCAACCGTCAACCCCGTGCTGCTGCTCGACGAGGTCGACAAGATGGCAGCCGACTTCAGGGGCGATCCTGCGGGCGCTCTTCTCGAAGTCCTCGACCCGGAGCAGAACAATACTTTTCACGATCATTACCTCGACGTCGAGTACGACCTCTCGAAGGTCTTCTTTGTCTGTACTGCCAACGTGACCCATACCATTCCGCCGGCGCTTCTCGATCGCATGGAGATGATCAACCTCAGCGGCTACACCCACCAGGAGAAGATGGAGATTGCTCGCCATTTCCTCGTTCCACGACAGATCGACAAACACGGCCTCAAACCGTGGAAAGTCGAGATCGGCACCGAGTCCCTGCTTTTTCTCATCGAGCGTTACACCCGTGAAGCCGGCGTACGCAACCTGGAACGCGAGATCGGCTCTGTGTGCCGCAAGCTCGCCCGCCGGGTGCTGACAGAGAAACGCGCACGCAAGGGAAAACTCGAGGTCACCACGGAAGTCGTTTGCGAGCTTCTCGGCAAGCCCCGCTACCGCGCGCTGCGTAGAGAGGACACCCCGGAGATCGGGGCCGCATCCGGGCTCGCCTGGACCCAGGTGGGCGGTGAGATCCTCACGACCGAGGTCATCCTCATGCGTGGCAAAGGAAAGCTCACCCTCACGGGCAAGCTGGGCGAGGTGATGCAGGAAAGCGCCCAGGCCGCACTCTCCTTCGTCCGCTCACGTACGGAAATGCTGAAGATCGACCCGGAGGTCTTCGAGAAGACCGACGTTCACATCCACGTTCCCGAGGGCGCTATCCCCAAGGACGGCCCCTCCGCCGGCATCACCTTGTGTGCAGCCCTTGTCTCCTCCTTCACCTCCACTCCGGTACGCGCCGACATGGCAATGACCGGAGAGATCACACTTCGTGGTCAGGTGCTGCCGGTCGGCGGCGTCAAAGAGAAGCTCCTCGCCGCCTACCGCGCCGGCATCTTCGAAGTCTTGATTCCGGAAGAGAACGAAAAGGATCTCGATGAGATCCCGGCCGAGATCCGCAAAAAGATGACCTTCCACCTGATCAAGACCATGGATCAGGTTCTCGAGCTCGCCCTCTTGACGTCGGTTGACGAAGGCATGGCCCCGTCGTCTGGCGGTTCTGAATCCGAGCTCCACTCCTCCCCGGTGGCCCACTGACGATGGAATTCCGGTCCGTATCATTCCGTGGTTCGTACCTGCGGGCGCAGGACCGGCCCAAGCAGTGGTTCCCCCAGATCGCTTTTGCCGGTCGGTCGAATGTCGGCAAGTCGAGCCTGCTGAACTGGCTCTTGAAGCAGTCGGTAGCTCGGGTCGCCAAGGCGCCCGGGAAGACCAGGACCCTCAATTTCTACCTCGTCAACGACAACCTCTTTCTGGTTGACCTGCCGGGGTACGGCTACGCCAAAGTCGCTCGTCACCTGCGGGAGCAGTGGGGGCGGGAGCTCGACGCCTACCTGGCGAAGGAAGAACGTATCGCCGGCGTCGTTTCATTGATCGATATCCGCCATTCCCCGACTGCTCTCGACCTGGAGCTGCAGGGATTGCTCAAAGAGCTCGGCCTTGCGAGCGTAATCGTGCTCACCAAGGCCGACAAGCTGGGACGCAGCAAGCGTCACCAGCGGCAACGAGACGTTCAAAGCCAGCTCGGCCTCCCATCTCCACCGATCGCAACCAGTGTGGCTGCGGGGGAGGGCCGGCGGGAGTTACTCCGAGCGGTAGCTGGGTTGGCTGACAGCTGGAGAGAATTGCAACAGGAGAGAACCCATGGCACGGAAGAAGAAAAACGCGAAGGATGAAACCCTGGTCATCCCCCTCGATATCGATGACGAGATCGAGAAGTACGAGCAGCAGGCTGCCCAGGCCGCCAAGGACGGTCGCGTAGACCTCAAACAGCTCAAGGACATGAGCATCAACGAGTTGGCGAGCGCTGCACGCGCCGTTGGCGTAGAAAGCGCCACCGGCATGCGCAGACAGGACCTGATCTTCGGGATCTTGCAGCGCCAAACCGAACGCGAAGGCCTGATCTTCGGCGAAGGGGTTCTCGAGGTGCTTCCCGAAGGCTTCGGCTTCTTGCGGGCGCCCGAGTACAACTACCTCCCGGGCCCAGACGACATCTACGTCTCACCATCTCAGATCCGCCGCTTCAATCTGAACACCGGCGACACGGTGTCGGGACAGATCCGACCACCGAAAGAGGGGGAGCGTTATTTCGCTCTCATCAAGGTCGAGGCCATCAATTTCGAGCCGCCGGAAGCGGCGATCGAAAAAGTGCTTTTCGACAACCTGACGCCTCTCTATCCGGAAGAGCGGATCACGCTCGAGGTCGCCGACAATCCGACGTCCCGAGTCATGGACCTCGGCACCCCTCTGGGCAAGGGACAACGCGGTCTGCTCGTCGCACCGCCGCGAACCGGCAAGACCATGATGTTGCAGGCTATCGCGAACTCGATCACCCATAACCACCCCGAGGTGACCCTCATCGTCCTGCTCATCGACGAGCGGCCCGAGGAGGTCACCGACATGCAGCGGTCGGTCAACGGAGAGGTCATATCTTCGACCTTTGACGAACCTGCCACACGGCATGTGCAGGTTGCTGAGATGGTGATCGAGAAGGCCAAACGACTCGTCGAGCACCGACGGGATGTGGTCATCTTGCTCGACTCGATCACCCGACTCGCCCGCGCCTACAATACGGTCGTACCCCCGTCAGGCAAGGTCCTCAGCGGTGGTGTGGATTCGAATGCCTTGCAGAAACCGAAACGCTTCTTCGGCGCCGCACGCAACATCGAAGAGGGCGGCAGTCTGACCATCGTCGGCACCGCACTCATCGACACCGGCTCGCGCATGGACGACGTGATCTTCGAGGAGTTCAAAGGGACCGGAAACATGGAGGTCCACCTCGATCGCAAGCTCGTCGAACGCCGGGTCTTTCCGTCGATCGATATTCACAAATCGGGAACCCGGAAAGAAGAGCTGCTCATCGACGAATGGGAGCTGCGCCGTATCTGGGTCCTTCGCAAGGTGCTCGCCTCTCTGTCCCCAGTGGAGGCCATGGAGCTCCTGCTCGAGCGGCTTTCGAAGACCGAGAACAATCGGGAGTTCCTCGAAGGCATGTCTCAGGGCTGATCGAGGTGCAGACCAGCTCGATTCTGGACAAGGCGGTCGCGAGCAAGCGCATCACGCGCGACGAGATTTTGCACTTGTTCGCTCACGGCGATCTGCTCGAGCTGGGTCAGGTCGCCGCGACCGTAAGGTGGCGCAAGGCCCCCGTCGCCGAGGCTACCTACATCATCGATCGCAACATCAACTATACGAATGTGTGTATCTACCGATGTCGGTTCTGCGCCTTCTATCGCAAACCCGGGGATTTTGAAGCATATCTGCTGTCTTTTGATGAGATCGCTGAGAAGGTCGCGGAGACCGTCGCCGCTGGTGGCACCGGGATCCTCCTCCAGGGCGGCGTTCATCCCGGACTGACCCTCACCGACTACGAAGAGCTGCTCCGACGCCTCAAGAGCACTTTTCCTCAAGTTCACCTGCACGCCTTCTCGGTGCCCGAGATCTGGTACGTCGCCAAGGTCGAGAAGAGGCCTGTCGAAGAGGTGCTCCGGCGCCTGATGGCCGCCGGCCTGGACTCGATCCCTGGCGGAGGCGCCGAAATCCTCGAGGACGAAACTCGCAGTCGCATCCTCTCCAGAGCCAAGGCGCCGACCGCGGTATGGCTCGACGTACACCGCCAGGCTCATCGGCTCGGTCTCAGAACGACGGCTACCATGATGTTTGGTGTCGGTGAAGACAACGCTGCTCGCGTAGAGCACCTCGTCGGTATCCGTGATGTACAGGATGAACAACAGGGGTTCACGGCTTTCATCCCCTGGACCTTTCAGGACGGGGCGACCGACCTCGAGGGTGAGGTGGACACGTCCGGGGGATTCGACTACCTGCGCACCCTCGCCATTTCGCGCATCGCCCTCGACAACATCGACCACGTACAAGGATCGTGGGTGACACAGGGTCCGAAGATCGGCCAACTGTCCCTCTTCTTCGGCGCCGACGACCTCGGTTCGATCATGCTCGAGGAGAACGTCGTCGCGGCTGCCGGCACCAGCCACCAGATGACCCAGGGCGAGATGGAGCGTTTGATCCGCGAGACGGGGTTGAAGCCGCGCCAGCGGCGCACGCTCTACGAACCTCTTTAACAGCGGCAGCGTTTGACCCACCCGGAATAAGCCGACATAAGAACCAGTGAAAGCGCCTCCCAGTGGCACGTGCCGGGTGCGTAATTGTGTTGTGGCCGAACCGATCACGAGGGACTCCCCCACAATTACGTCACCGGGCAATGCTCGGGGAGTTCGTTGCGGCCTTGGTTATCCAGCCCACGTGGGAGGCCGCCGCTCGCCTGAGCAGCGTGGTCGCAGCCCTTTCGGTCCTATTCCCTCGCAACCGCGCTGCTCAAGCGACGCTGGGATGACCGTCCTACGGCATCCCAGAAGGCCG
>CAZCEX010000146.1:0-9049 GCA_964497785.1 uncultured Thermoanaerobaculia bacterium
GCGAAAAACAAACGGTGGGCCAGGTTTTCAACGAAATTTCCGAGTGACAACTTTTAACCATGACTTGACCCCCGTCGTAACGACTGTCCTGGTGGGAGCAGGCGTCCCGCCTGCGGAGGGGAACCTCGGCCGGCGCCGAACGCTGCCTCTGTCGCTGATTCCTGTCCCTGATTGCCGTCCCGGCCGCTGATCCTGCCAACCGTCTCCATCGCCCGCACTGCGAGCTGGAACGATTCTCGATCAATGCGTGTTGTCGTTCATATGCACCGCCGACGCTCTTTCCCCAAGAGCGCTCGGAACCGGAGGAGAAAGCATGTACTACGTCAAAGGCAAGGTCACGCTCCAGGCACATGTCAACATTCCGGAGGGCACCTGCGAAGAGGAATACGCACGCCGCGGGTTTTTCGGGCGCACGAGCCACCTCTATCGCCGTGATCCACCCGTTGGCTGGAGCGATATCGAAGGCGACCTCCGACCGCGCGCCTATGTCATGGACGACCTCAAAGGCCTGACGAGAGGCGACTACCTGGCAGCGCGCGTACCATTCCTGAAAAACGATGATGTCGTGCTCCTGTTCGTCGTTGTCAAGCAGGCAATGCCCTATTTCTTCCGCAATGCGGACGCTGACGAGATTCTCTTCATTCACGCCGGAGACGGTGAAATCGAGACCGATTTCGGGCCATTGTGCTACGAAAAGGGGGACTATCTCGTCATTCCGCGGGGCACCATCTACCGTCTGATCCCGACCCGGGAGACAGCCCTGCTGGTCATCGCCTCGAACGGCGAGGTCGAGCTGCCAGACCGCGGCATCGTCGGCCAACACGCCCTTTTCGACCCGAGCGTGATCACGGTGCCGGAACCGGCGCCTGAACGATCTGCAGACTCGGGTCCGTGGCAGGTCAAGGTGCAGCGCCAGGGTCGGATTTCGACCATTACCTACCCGTTCAACCCCGTCAACGCGGTCGGCTGGAAAGGCGACCTCACGGTGTGGCAGCTCAATATTCGCGACATCCGGCCGATTCACTCGGAGCGTTACCACCTGCCTCCCACCGCCCACATCACATTCCTGATGCAGAACGCCGTCATCTGCACATTCTTGCCGAGGCCTCTCGAGACCGGCGACCCTGGCGCTCTGAAGGTCCCATTTTTTCACAACAACATCGATTTCGACGAGGTGATCTTCTATCACGAAGGCGAGTTCTTCAGCCGCGGCGGCATCAACCCCGGCATGGTGACCTTTCACCCGCAGGGCATCCACCATGGGCCACATCCGAATGCGGTCAAGGCCGCGAAGGACAAGGAACGCACCAACGAGAAAGCGGTCATGATCGACACCCGTCGGCCGCTCGTTCCCACACCCGAAGCAGAGACGGCAGAAGTCCGGGACTACTGGCGGTCGTGGATGAAGGTCAATACCGAAGGAGGAGAAGGATGACACAGGAACGCAACCCCGCCGGTCTGAGAGGCATCGAGTTCGTCGAGTTCTGCGGCCCCGATCCGGACTTCATGGCGCAGACTTTCAAGGCATTCGGCTTCTCCAGGCTCATGCGTCACGAGACCAAGAACATCGACTACTACGCTCAGAACCATATTCGCCTGTTGCTCAATCGCCAAGAAGGAAATTTTGCTGCTGCTTTTGGCGAGAGTCACGGACCGTCGATCTGCTCGATGGGATGGCGCGTCGATGATGCGAACCAGGCGTTGCGTTGGGCCGTGGAGCAAGGGGCTCGCCCGTACGAGGGACCGGCCGCCTCGCGCAGTCTCGACGTCCCGGCGATCTACGGCATCGGCGACAGCCTGATCTACCTCATCGACACTTTCGGCAAACGCGGGTCACCGTATGCAGCGGAGTACGTCGACCATCCCGACCGCGACATCGTCGAGGACAAGGGCTTTCTCGCCATCGACCACCTGACGAACAATGTATTCAAGGGCACGATGCAGGAATGGGCCGATTTCTACAAGAACGTATTCGGCTTCACCGAGGTCCGCTACTTCGACATCAAAGGCGAAGAAACCGGCCTCATGTCATATGCTCTGCAGTCGCCGGCCGGAGGATTCTGCATCCCGATCAACGAGGGTACTGATGAGAAGAGTCAGATCGAGGAGTACCTGCGCGAGTATGACGGACCCGGCATCCAACACCTGGCATTTCTCTCGTCGGATCTTCTGGCTTCTTTGGACAAGCTCGAAGGCACCGGCATCGAGACCCTCGACATCATCGACTCCTATTACGATACGATCTACGACCGCGTACCCAACGTGACCGAAGACCGAGACCGGATCTTTAGACACAACGTGCTCGTCGACGGTGATGAGGACGGCTACCTTCTGCAGATCTTCACCAAGAACCTCTTCGGCCCGATCTTCATCGAGCTCATCCAACGGAAGAACCACCGCAGCTTCGGCGAAGGCAACTTCCAGGCCCTGTTCGACTCGATCGAGCGCGACCAGCGGAAGCGAGGGGTTCTGTAGGCGGGTGCCATCGTTGGGTACACGCATTGTCATTTTGCATTGATCGGTTTTCGAGGCGCTGCCAAACTGACAGCCCGCCACCAAAACCGATCAATGCAAAATGAATGGTAGAAAGCTGAAATAGCGCAGCCCGACCTCGCTACAATAGCCTGGTGCCAAACAAACGCATCGGACGATACGAGATCCTCGACACCCTCGGAAAGGGCGCCATGGGTGTCGTTTACCTGGCTCACGACTCGGTCATCGACCGTAGGGTTGCGCTGAAGACGTTACGCCTCGATGTCGACTCCGACACGGCCGACGAGTTCCACGAGAGGTTTTTCCGCGAAGCCCAGGCGGCCGGGCGGCTCAACCACCCGGGGATCGTCACCGTGCACGATATCGGCGAAGATGCAGAGACCGGGCTCGTATATATCGCCATGGAGTATGTCGAAGGTCGTGATCTCAAGGAGGTCATGTCGTCGGATGAGCGCATGAGACCCTCGGAGGCGGCGCGCATCGTCGGCGAGGTCGCTCTCGCGCTGGAGTATGCCCACTCAATGGGAGTCATTCACCGCGACATCAAGCCGGCGAACATCATTCTGACCGCCGATGGGTTGCCGAAGGTCATGGACTTCGGCGTCGCTCGCCTCGACTCCTCGAACCTTACGGTCGAAGGACAGTTCATCGGTACACCGAACTTCATGGCCCCGGAGCAGATTCTCGGCCGCCCCGTTGACGGACGCTCCGATCTGTTTTCTCTCGGGGTGGTCTTTTTTAATCTGCTCACCGGACAGCGGCCCTTTGCGGGCGCCAACATGCACGAGGTGACTCTCAAGATCACCCGCGAGCCGTGTCCGATTCCCTCGACCGCGGTCGAAGGCCTGCCCGCAGCGTTCAACCCCATCGTTCTCAAATGCCTGGAAAAGGACCCGGAGAAAAGGTTCCAATCAGGCGCCGATCTCGCCAAGGTCCTCGCAGCGCTCGCCCGGTCTTTGGTGCAGCACGATGAGGCGGACATCGGGCGAACCAACATCGTGCAACCCGACCTCGAAACCAGAATCGCAGCAGCCAGCCGGACCGTGGCCATTGTTCCAGAGGCCCCCGAGCCCGCCGGGAAACGGAGATCGCTACGCGAGCTGTGGCGGGCACTGCCCGTGCCCGACTACGCCTACTGGCCCGTCAACGCCGAATGGTTCTTCACCATCATCGCGGTATTCGCCGCGTGTACCTCCTTGCCAATGGTCATTCTCGCCCTCAGTATCGACCGTGGCCCATGGCCTGCACCGTCAGACGCTACGATCCGTGCCCGTCACGTCGCGGTCAAACACTATCGTCAAGCCACTGAGTTTTTCGCCAACGGCGACCTGATCAGCGCCGAAGCCCTGTGTTTGACGGCCCTGCACTACGCACCGGCCTCCCCCGGAGGGCGCCACCTGATGGCGAAAATCCGAACCGAGTTGCTGGCCGAAGAGAGCATTCTCGAACGTCGCGACCGGATCGAGGCAACGATCGCCCAAGGACGCCAACACTACAAAGAAGGTCAGTACACTCACGCTGCCGAACAGTTCGAGCTCGCCCTGAGCCTGGACCCGGACAACGAGATCGCGACCAGCTATCTGGAGCTTTCCCGCGAGCGCCAACGGGCTGCTGTGAGGTCTCGACCGGCGGTACCGACGACCAGGAAAGCGGGAGCAACAACCGCGAGGATCAGGGCGATGCCGACGGCGCCGGCACCGACGCCTGGCCTGGTCCGCATCACCCTGGTATTCAACTCACCGATCAACTCGGGCGTCTTCGTTGTCACGATCGACGGACAGGTACTGACCGAGGTTCCATTCGACTTCACGCGCAAGGCATTGCTCGGAATCAAACGCAAAGGCACAGGCACCGTCAAGAGAGCCCTCATCGCTCCCAGTGGCAGGCGGACAATCGGCATTCGACTGACCTCTCCCGAGCTCGCCGCCGCAGCGACGGCCGAGTTCACTGAAAACCTGGAAGCCGGAAGCCAGTGGTCCCTTCGCGCCGACCAGCCGTCAGCAACAGGAAAGCCGTCCTTCTTCCTGGTTCGATCCGATCGGTGACGGCATGACTGACCTGCGACGTCTTTTTTTGCCGACTTCCTGGGGGGAGCTACTCGTCGCCGGTGGCTCGCGAGCTGGGGAAGGAACCCTCCTGCTCCTGCCTCAGTTCCGCCTCGCACTCGACCTCGGCCGGACCCACCGCGCGGCGCCTCCCATGACGACGGCCTGTTTGAGTCACGGCCACGCAGACCACATCGCCGGCCTGGCCTACTGGGCCAGCCAGCGAATGCTCAACTCGATGGGACCGGCTGTCGTGATCGCTCCTGAAGAAATCGCGCCGGATATTGCTGACCTGCTCGCGATCCACAGTCGACTCGAGGGCGGCTCACCCTACCCGGTAGAGATCGTACCGGTGGGCAACGGCAGCGTGTACGCCCTCCGCCAGGATACGAGCTTGCACTTCTTTACGACCGACCACTGGGTGCCAACCCTGGGCACGCGCCTCGTCTGGACCCGGAAGCGGCTCCAGCCGGAACTCGCGGGCGCCGATCCCGAGACACTCGCCGAAAAACGCCGCGCAGGCGAGACCATCACCTTCGACCTGTCGACGCCACTGCTCGTGTACGCAGCAGACACCGGGCCAGGGTGCTTCGCGGACCCACAGAACCTCGCGGCGGAGGTCGTTCTTCTCGAGTGCTCCTTCTGGCGTGACCGAGACATCGAACGCGCTCGCCAGTTTGGTCATCTGCACATCAACGACGTGATCGCGGCTCTGCCCTCGCTGAAATGCAAACACCTCGTGATACTGCACGCCTCACGCCGGCACCGTCTGCGCGAGGTTGAAAAAATCATGGCCGACGAACTTGCGCCGAAGCTCGAAACGAACCTTCACCATCTCATCGTGGACTGGGACTAAATCGAATCAAGCGCGTCCCCTCAAGTGGGTTGATCGTGGGTGCAACCGAAACGTTATTTAGGACAATTGAAACGCTAAGACGCAAAGGGCGCAAAGTTTCTTTTTTGGATAATTTATGAGTTCTCTTCGCGTTCTTGGCGTCTTCGCGGTTCAAAATGGAGCTGCTCACGCCGGCACCAAAGGCTTTGTGGAGATACCCTTGACTCGAATGATTCACCCGGCGACGGTGCCCGCAACGGTCGTCACGATGCGGTCGGGGTGGATGTGGCGTCTGAGGGCTTCGACGACCTGCGGCCGCGTCACCGACAACACCTCCGCCGGCAGGCGATCCAGACGCGAAACCGGAAGACCGCCAGCGAGCGTCTTCACCACCTCCAGAGCCACGCCGGTATTGGTGGCAAGGCCGACTCTGTAGCCACCGGCCCACGCGAGACGTTCGTCGTCGAGTTCCTGCTCAGTAGGTCCCTCTTCCACATATCGCCGGATGACGTCCATCGACAGGTCGAGCGCCTCGTCCAGGTTTGGCGCCGCCACCCCCAGACTCGTCACCCACGGACCGGGCTCACTACAACGACCGTAAAAACCGCTGTTGATGCCGTAGGTCAGGCCGGCCTCGTCGCGGACCGCCACCCCCAACCGCGAGGTCAACGTACTCTGACCGAGGCACGAGTTTGCGAGGATGGCAGCAGCATAATCCTCGTCGCCCTGGAGCAGGTCGCTCGCGTGCCCGAAAAAGACATCGAGATTCGGCCGGTCCGGGATGTTGATCGTCCTGCGCTCGGGTTTCGCCGTCGGGATATCCGCAACCGGTGCATGCCACGACAGACCAGGTTGCCACGCGGCAAAGGCGTCGCCGAACATCGCCGCCACTACATCGACCTCGACCTGCCCAACCACCACACACAGCAGGGATGACGTTCCATATACGCTGCGATGGTGCAGCTCGAGGTCATCACGGGTGACCTCGAGCACCTCCGCCTCACGATCGACGATCGCACGACGGTAGCGTGGGTGCCCCGGAGGATATATCAGTCGCGTGAGCTCCGCGTAGGCTCTTTGGGAGGCGTCCTCGGCTTCGTGGCGAAGGGCGCCAATGCCCCTTGAACGGACCTTCGTGAGCTCGTCGGCCGGGAAGGTCGGCCGTTGCAATACCGTCGCGAGCAACGAGACGATTCGCGGAAGCTCCTCAGCCAGGCCCTGGACGCTGAACGACACACCGGACGGCACCGAGGTCGAAGCGCCGACACTGAGCTGGAGCCCATGGTCCTCGAGTTCCCGGGCCAGGTCCAGACGCGACATCGTTCCGGCACCACGTTCGAGGAGGCTGGCGGTGAGGCTCGGTACGGACCACCGTCCGTCGAGCGCCGTCGCCGGTCCGGCACGCAGCATTCCGGCTATGGTGACCGTCGGGGCGTGGGGGTTGGGCAGCACTGCCAGGCGACCGCCACTTGGAAGATTTCGCAGGGCGACGCGGTCAACGAAGGGGACCGAGACACGGCGGCCACCATCAACCATCGTTCCTACCTCCTTCTCCCTTCGGGTCGCCGGGCACGAACCATCCGGCGGTGAGATTTCCATCCACCAGGTACCGGTCGCAGACTCGAGAGACGTCGTTGCGTGTTACAGCAGAAACACGGTCCATTTCGGTGGCGAACATGCGCCAATCCCCACCAGCCACGACTTCCGTCAGCACCCCGAGGAGCTGAGCCGGAGATTCCCTGCGAAAGGCCAGGTCGGTCCGGGTCTGGGTCCGTGCTCGGGCCACCTCGTCCGTCGCCGGCGGCGACGTGCCCATGGCTCTGATCTCCGAACGTACGATCTCCTCGACCTCCTGATGCTGGGTCCCGGGCGCGAGCACCGCAACGACCTGAAAAAGGCCGGGATCGTGCATTTCCATCGCACTTGCATTGACCCCCAGACACAGGCTGGTATCCACCAGGCGCTGATTGAGCCGAGACATGACCCCTTCGGAGAGCACCTGTGAGGTCACTATCAATGGCGCCACATCCCGGTGGCGCGCCTCCGGAATGTGCCAACCAAGCGCAAGGTAACCCATCTCACCCTCTCTGGTCACTGTGAAACGGCGCTCCTCATATTGAGCCGGCTCGACGATTGCAACCCCCGGCGGCGGCACAGGCGAAGGCCCGATCTCACCGAAGAAACGCTCGATCTCCGCGAGAGCCTGCTCCTCCTCAACATCGCCTGCGACGATCACGGTGGCGTTGTCGGGGTGATAGTAGGCGTCGTAGAACCCCCGCAGGGTCTCTCCGGTCATGCCGACGACGTCCTTCCGCCAACCGATGGTCGGGTGGCGATATGGATGCTTGAGGTAGGCGTGGGAGAAGAGCCCCTTGAAGAGCAGTTCGAAAGGTTCGTTCTCCGCCATGTCGAGCTCGTTGAGTACCACCGTTCGTTCACTGGCGAGGTCCTCGTCGCTGACCAGAGCGTTACGCATACGGTCCGCCTCGAGTCGGGCCGCCAACGGCAAGTGTTCCACCGGCAAGGTCTCGAAGTAACTCGTTCGATCGAGCCAGGTCGTAGCGTTGAAGGCCGCCCCAACCCGCTGGAGTACACGAGCAATCTCTGTCCCCCGCTGCCGGTTGAACTCGCGTGTGCCTTTGAACATCAGGTGCTCGAGCAGGTGGGTCGCACCGGTCTGGCCACGGCCTTCATTGCGCGAACCAACCCTGTAGACCACCCCGAACGAGACCACAGGCGCAACGGCAGTCGGTGCAAGCAGTACCTGGAGTCCGTTGCTCGAGGACCGCCACTCGGAGACGTCGTCACACCGTTCACAGAAGTCAAAACTCTGATTCTTCATCCGCGCCAGACCCTACCAGAGGTGACGGGATTTTGGGAGTGGTTCCCCAATGTTGGCCCGATCGAGGTCCTCCGGCCGGTTGATATTGGTCCAACAGATCTTCAGCTCCGGGGGGATGAGCGGAGTGTGCACCCGGCCCGACGCCGCAACGGCTCGCAGGTCCAACCTGCCGCGCGCCAGAGAGTCCTCGAGCAGTGACCGCGCCAGTGGTTCGTAAACGGCGAATAGAGGCTCGACATGACCCTCCGCACTCTGCGGCATCACGGCCCACCGTCCCGGCGCCCGCTCGCCCAGCAACCACTCGACAGCATCAGCACTGATTTCCGGCATGTCGCATGCGACGACGACCCAGCAAGCGCGAGAGTCCGTGCGAATAGCGGTCAAGATTCCAGCCAAAGGTCCGGTTCCACAATCGGCGCGATCGAACACCCGTACCGCCTCCCTCATCCCCTCCGGCAGGCGACCCGCGCCCACCACAAGGGTGCGCAGAACCAGGGCATCGACGATTCGTACAATGCGCTCGAGCATGGTCTCACCGTCTTTGACGGCGAGGTGTTTTGGAAATCCCATTCGACGGCTCGCCCCCCCGATCAGGACGGCCCCGAGCACCGCAGCCGTGCCCGAACCCTCTCGGCAACAAATGCCCGTCACTGGCTCCGGTTGCAAATCGGTCAACGCACCACCTCTCAGGACCTGATCCTAGCCTGTTCCCATCCAGAAACTCTGGTGGGAACGGCGTGGTTCCCGATTCAGAAAAGAGCGATTTTTGTGCAAGATCTAGGAAGGCAAGGATTTCCGCGGAGTCGTACTCGTGTACGTCGCACAAGGAAATCC
>CAZCEX010000147.1:0-9030 GCA_964497785.1 uncultured Thermoanaerobaculia bacterium
GGGGTGCCCGGGGTGCCGAGCAGGCATCCCGGACACCCCAGAAGGCCGGCGCTGCGGAGAACCTCGGCCATGCGGACCGATTCGGAAATCGGGAAGGCCTCGCCACCGGAGCGCGGACCTTCTCCGAGCGATGGAACCGCTGTAGGATGGCGAGAAATGAACCGACGGCACCGGGGATGGGGCAGACCAAGGTCCATACCCGACCCCGATTGCCCGGGAGGATGAGCCGATGCGCACGATTCTGATTTCCACCCTGTTTCTTATGCTTCTCATGACTGGCTGCGTAGGACCGGGGATCGACGGAGAACCAATCCCCGAGATCGTCGCCGGCCACACCGGCGGCTCGATCTCGGCGGCGGACTCGATCAGGGTGCGTTTGAACAAAGGGGTTGTCGACGGCAGTGAGCTCAATGTTCCACTCGAGGAGAACCCAATCAAGTTTCGCCCCCACATCGAGGGTGAAGCGATGTGGACCGCTCCCGACCGCCTGCAATTCACGCCGGATCACCTTCTCGAACCCGGACGCACCTACACCGCCGTGCTCGACCTCCGTGGGATGCTCGGAAAGGAGCGCCGCGCAAGGAACTTCGAGTTCGAGTTCTCGGTCATGGAACAGTCTCTGAAGGTCGAACTCGATGGGCTCGAAGCGGCCGACGCATCGAAGCCGGAGCTGCAGCGTCTCGCCGGCCGGGTCACGACTGCCGATGTTGCCGACAGCCAGGCGGTGCAGAAGGTGCTCGAGGCCTCTCACGACGGCGCCCCTTTGATGATCGAGTGGCACACCGGGCCCGATCGCAGCCACCGCTTCACCATCGACGGCATCGTGCGCAAAGAAAAATCCTCCAAGGTCGCTTTGCGCTGGGATGGCTCGGCCATCGGCGCTCCGGCGACCGGGTCCAGTAACATCACGATCCCCGCCCTCGGGGATTTCGACGTCAGCCGGGTTCGCGCCATCCAGGGCCGAGAGAAGCTCCTCGAGCTCCGATTCACCGATCCGCTCGATCGGGATCAGGATCTGCGCGGCCTGGTCCGGGTCGGCGACCACGAGGATCTGCGATTCGTAGCGGATGGCAGCGTGCTCCGCGTCTACACAACCGGCCGGTGGTCGGACGAGGAGATCATCACCATCGAACGCCAGGTCCGCAACAGCCTCGGCGTCGCTCTCGCCCGACGGGTGCAGAGAACCGTGCACTTCGAACCCGAAAAACCGCAGGTCGACTTCTCCGGCAAAGGCGTGATCGTGCCTTCGACCGACGGCGGACTCACCCTGCCCATCGAGGTCACGGCTCTGCGGGCCGTCAGAGTCGAGGCCACCCAGGTCTTCGGTTCGAACATGACGCAGTTCTTCCAGGTCAATAGCCTCGAGGACAGCGATGAGATGTACAGGGTCGGTCGGTCGGTGTGGAAAAAGAAAATTGAGCTCGGGCCGATCCAGGAGGGATCGCCTGATGCGGGCCCCATACGCTATGGGCTCGACTTGGGCCCCCTGGTCGAAAGCTTCCCGGGAGGTCTGTACCACCTGAAGCTGAGCTTCACCCGCGCCGACATCGATTGGCAATGCGCCGACACTCCCGATCTTCAGCGAGACGATGGCGAGCTCACCGAGGAGGATTGGGACGCCGCCGAGCAGACCTACTGGGATCAGTGGGAAGAGATGGTGGGATCGGACTGGAGCTCGCTCTACGACAACCGCCACGACCCCTGTCACCCCGGGTTCTACCGGAGCTACTACGATCACGACGTCACCGTCGACCGCAACGTCCTGCTGTCGAACATCGGGCTCGTCGCCAAGGCCGGCGCCGACGGGTCCCTGACGGCTCTTGTGACCGATTTGCGCACCGCCGAACCGCTCGAAAGGGCCGAGGTTCAGGTGCTCGATTTTCAACAGCAGAGTCTGGCGACCGGAATCACCGACGTCAACGGATTAGTTTCCTTCGAGCTCAAATCCGAGCCCTTCCTCCTCGTCGCCTCCTTCGACCAACAGATCGGCTATCTCAAGCTCGACGACGGCCTTGCCCTGTCGATGAGCACTTTCGACGTTTCGGGCGCCGAGGTTGCAAACGGTATCAAAGGTTTCCTCTATACCGAGCGCGGCGTGTGGCGGCCGGGCGATACCATGTTCATCGGCTTCATCCTCTCCGACCCCGACGATCGCCTGCCCGCCGACCACCCGATCGTCTTCGAACTGCGCAACTCCCGCGACCAGCTCGTCGAACGCGAGGTACGTACCTCGTCTCTCAACGGCTTTTCGGTGTTCGAGGTAGCCACCGCCCCGGACGCGCCGACCGGCGACTACCGGGCCAAGGTCACAGTGGGTGGGACGACGTTCGAGAAGAACCTCAAGGTCGCGATGGTACGGCCGAATAGACTCAAAGTCGCACTCGACCTGGCCGAGCCCGAGATCCGGGCGCCGAACAATCGCCTGAAAGCGACGCTCGATTCGGCGTGGTTGCACGGAGCGATTGCCGGCGGTTTAAAAACCACCGTTGAAGCCCGGCTGCAGGTGGCCACCACCCGTTTCGACCCCTGGCCGGACTTCGTCTTCGACGATCCGACCCGGTCTTTCGACTCCGAAGAAGAGACAGTCTTCGACGGCCGACTCGACAGCAACGGGCACGTCGAGATCAACGAAATGATCTCGGCGCCGGCCAACGCCCCGGGCAAGGTCACGGCAGTCCTGACCACGAGGGTCTTCGAGTCCGGCGGCGCCTTCAGCATCCTCGAGAGTCGGGCGCCCTACTCCCCGTACGATCGTTATGTCGGCCTGCGCACGCCACCCGGCGACAAGGCTCGCGGCATGTTGCTGACGGACGAGGACCACCGCGTCGACCTCGTTTTGGCAGACCAGGACGGCAAGCCGATCGACGGCAGGGCCACGGTCAAGCTTTACAAGATCAGCTGGCGATGGTGGTGGGAAAAGGGAGAAGACGATCTCGCTCAGTTCGCCGGAGCGTCGTCCCTGACGCCGATCGCCGCCGGCACCGTCGACCTCGAGGGCGGGACCGGGCACTGGGCCTTCCAGGTCAACTACCCCGAGTGGGGCCGATACCTGCTCCTCGCCGAGGATGAGACCGGGGGACACCGGGCCGGCAAGATCCTCTACATCGACTGGCCAGGCTGGGCCGGCAAGGCGCGAAAAGGCGCCGCAGACGGCGCCGCCGTGCTCAGCGTCGCTGCCGACAAGGATACGGTATCGGTCGGCGACGAAGTCACCTTGACGATTCCCAGCTCCGGATCCGGTCGCGTGCTCGTCAGCCTCGAGTCGGGCACCCGGGTCCTCCGGGCAGAGTTCGTCGAAGCGAAAGAGGAGCGCACGCGCTACACCTTCACGGCGACCGCCGACATGGTGCCGAACATCTATGCCAGCGTCATCTCCCTGCAACCTCACAATCACCCACAGAACGACCTGCCCATCCGCATGTATGGCGTCGTGCCGATTCGCGTCGAAGATCCATCAAGTCACCTCGAGCCCGTGGTCGAGGCGCCAGGGTCGATGAAACCCGAGACCCAAGCCTCGATCTCGGTGCGTGAGGCCACCGGCAGGCCAATGACCTACACCCTGGCAGTCGTCGACGAGGGCCTGCTCGGGCTCACCGGATTCACCTCACCCGACCCGTGGGGGTTTTTCTTTCGCCGCGAGGCCCTCGGAGTCAGAACCTGGGATATCTACGACGAAGTGGTCGGCGCCTGGGGCGCCGCCCTCGAACGCCTGCTCGCCATCGGTGGCGATGAAGCCGGCAAGGTCAAACCTGGGCGGCAGAAGACGCGGCGTTTTCCGCCGATGGTTCGTTTTCTCGGCCCATTCGAGCTCGCGGAAGGTGCTCGGAACACACACGAGATCGACGTGCCCCTGTACGTCGGCGCCGTGCGCGTAATGGTCGTCGCCGGCCACGGACGGACTTTCGGTTCGACCGAGCAGGAGGTTCCCGTTCGCAGCCCACTCATGGTGCTGTCGACCCTGCCCAGGGTCCTGGCCCCCGACGAGACGATCGCGCTCCCGGCATCGATCTTCACCATGCAAGACGGGCCGCGCGAGGTCAAAGTCACCGTCACCACAGAAGGACCGGTCGCGGTTGAGGGCCCGAAGGAGCGCGTCTTGCGTCTCGACGGCCCAGGGGAGCAGACGCTCAGCTTCGATCTCAGAACCCTCGACCGGGAAGGCCAGGCCACCATCGTGGTCGAAGCTCGGGGAGGCGGCGAGAGCTCGCGCCACGAGACCCACATCACGGTGCGGCGGGCCGGCAAACGGGTCACGGACGTCTTCGGCGCCGAGCTGGCGTCAGGCGACTCGTGGCGTTTGCCGGTGGATCTGCCCGGCATCCCGGGATCCAACGCTGCGACTCTCGAGGTGTCACGCATCCCTCCGCTCGACCTCGAGCGCAGGCTCGACTTCCTCGTTCGGTATCCCTACGGCTGCCTCGAGCAGACAACGTCGTCGGTCTTTCCGCAACTTTTCCTGGCCCGATTACTGGAGCTGCCCGAGGACCAGATCACAAAGATCGAGGCCAACGTGCGCAGCGGCATCCAACGGCTCGAACGCTTCCAGCTCAGCGATGGAGGGCTCAACTCCTGGCCGGTGGTCTCCGGAGGCTTCTGGGGACAGGCGCCCCAGCATTCGGCCGACGAGTGGGGGACCTCCTACGCCGGTCATTTCTTGTTGCAGGCGCAACGAGCCGGTTACACGGTGCCCGCTGAGCTGCTCCAACGTTGGGAGGATTTCCAATCAGAGCGCGCCCGATCGTGGATCACCGGCGGGGACCGCGGCGGGCTTGTTCAGGCCTACCGTCTGCACACCCTGGCCCTGGCGGGGGCAGCCGATCTCACGGCGATGAACAGGCTGCGGGAAGGAGAGGATCTCGATGCCGCGACGCGCTGGCAGCTGGCCGCCGCGTATCATCGTGCCGGACAACCCGAGACCGCCCATCAACTCGTGCGCGGTCTCGAGACGTCTTTCCCCGAGTACGCGGAGCTGTCGGGTACCTATGGAACGGCGTTGCGGGATCAGGCGATGGCACTGGAGACGCTCTTCCTGCTCGGTGAGCACGAGAGGGCGGCCTCTCTCGCCACTCAGATCTCGTCAGCCCTGACGAGCGACCACTGGTACTCGACCCAGACCACGGCCTACGCCCTGCTAGCACTCGCCCAGGGCGCCGGTGTATCCGAAACGCCACAGACTCTCGCCTTCACCTACCGGTGGGCTGATGAAGAAGGATCTGTCGAGGGTGGCAGGCCGATCGTTCGTCGCGCCCTCGCTATCGGCGAGACGACCCGGGGCGATCTGGTCGTCGAGAACTCGGGGGAGATCCCGATCTATCCCCGGATCATCGTCTCCGGCATGCCGTCAGTAGCTTCGGTGAAAGCGGCATCCAGTGACCTCGTCATCGGCGTCGGTTACGAGGATGGGGACGGCGAGGTCCTCGACCCATCGCGGCTCGATCAGGGTCTGGACTTCATGTTGGTCGCGACGGTGCACAACCCAAACGACGGACGAACGTTGCAGGGCCTCGCTCTGTCGATCCCGATCGCCGGAGGCTGGGAGATCGGCGCCGTCAACGCCGACGGGCCTGTGGAGTTCCAGGATGTACGCGACGACCGGGTCGATGTCTTTTTTGACCTCGCACCCGACGCTACCCTGACGATCGAAGTGCGCCTCAACGCGGCCTTCGTTGGACGCTACGCCCTGGCCACATCAACGGTCGAAGCGATGTACGACAACACCATCTCGGCGCGTACCGCCGGCCGCTGGGTCAAGGTCGTTGCGCCTGGGGGGATGTAAACCGGGACGGACGGGGCAAACTGATCGTGGGTGGTTGGTCGAAGGCGATATTGAAGGCATGAAACGCAAAGACGCAAAGACGCAAAGACGCAAAGAAAACAAGCTTCTTGAGCTACCTTCGCGGTCTTCGCGTCTTCGCGGTTCAAAATGCAGGCGTACCACACTCCGGGTGTTGATTTCGTGTGTTGCGGTGTGGGTGGTGTTTCTGCTTGTCGTGCCGGTTGTCGAGTTCGATCGACCGTTGTCGGCGGCGTTGCTCGACCGTGATGGCCGGCTGCTTGGCGCTGTCACTGCATCCGACGGCCAGTGGCGTTTCGGCATACCGGAAACCGTCCCGGAGAAGTTCCGCCATGCCGCCGTGCTCTTCGAAGACCGCCGTTTTGCTTTCCACCCCGGCGTCGACCCGATCGCGGTCGTGCGGGCGGCCTGGCAGGACATCGCGGCGTGGCAGGTGGTGAGCGGGGGCAGCACGATCACCCAGCAGGTCGTGCGTCTTTCCCGACCGGGCAACCGGCGGAGCCCCGGTGAGAAACTGATCGAGATGGTGCTGGCACTTCGGCTCGAGGCTGCTCTGAGCAAGGAGGAGATCCTTAGGCTGTACGCCGGCCACGCCCCCTTCGGCGGCAACGTCGTCGGCATCGATGCCGCATCGTGGCGCTACTTCGGTCGTGCGCCCGGCGACCTCTCCTGGGCAGAAGCCGCAACGCTTGCTGTTTTGCCGAACAACCCGGCGCTCATTCACCCGGGCCGCAACCGCGACCTGCTCAAGGTTCGCCGGGACCGGCTGCTTCAACGTCTTCGCCTGGCCGGACGCCTCGATGCCGAGACCTGCCGTCTCGCCCAGGCTGAGGCACTTCCCGACGCCCCGCTTCCTATGCCGTCGCTAGCGCCCCACCTCCTCCACCGTGCCCGAAGGGAGGTTGTGAGTAGGCAAAGGCGGCAGCGCGGCGTCGTCTCGACAACCATCGACGGCACACTGCAGCGTCGCGCGTTGGCAATCGCCAACAGCCACCACCAGCGCCTGGCCGGCAACGGTGTCGACAATCTCGCCGTGCTCGTCGCCGACACACGGGGCGGCCTGGTGCGAGCCTATGTCGGCAACGTCAAGAGCATTTCCGGCCGATCGAACAGCGCTCAGGTCGACATCATCATGGCGCCGAGAAGTTCGGGGAGCATCCTCAAGCCCTTCCTGTTCGCCGCCCTGCTCGAAGCCGGCGAGATCCTCCCCAACGAACTCGTACCCGATATCCCGACGCGCATCGCTGGTTTCGCACCACAGAACTTCGACCGCACCTTCGCCGGTGCAGTACCGGCCTCAACCGCCCTCAGTCGCTCCCTCAACGTGCCCGCCGTGCGTTTGCTGCGTTCGTACGGGATTGACCGCTTTTATGGTCTCCTGGCCCGGCTCGGAGTGACCACCCTGAGCAGGCCGGCCGAGGATTATGGCCTGTCGCTCATCCTCGGCGGGGCCGAGGTCAGCTTGTGGGAGATGGCCTCGCTGTACGCCGGCCTCGGCCGGGTCGTCGAACAACATTTCGGGGAGAAGAGCCTCGGTCCGACCTTCCGACCCCTGAAATACCAGTCCGCACGGTTCGAACTCGATTCGGCCATGGACCCTTCCCCAATTGGACCGGGGCCAGCATTCGTTACCCTTGAAGCAATGATGGAGGTCGCTCGGCCGGGTATCGACGCAGCCTGGCGAAATTTCACATCCTCACACCACATCGCCTGGAAGACGGGTACCAGCGTCGGCTTCCGCGACGCCTGGGCGATCGGCATCACCCCCGACAACGTCGTTGCCGTGTGGGCCGGCAATGCCGACGGTGAGGGTCGGCCGGGCCTGACCGGTCACATGGCCGCCGCTCCGGTTCTATTCGACCTCTTCGACGCTTTGCCAAACGGCCAGCGGTTCCGCACACCTGAGTCTGTGTTGACGGAGGTTGACCTCTGCCGCCACAGCGGCCTCCGGGCCACAGAGAGCTGTGGCGAAAAGCAGATAGCCCCTGTGCCCTCTTCGAGCCTGCCGGGCCGCAGCTGCCCCTACTGCCGTCTCATTCACCTCGACTCAACCGGGCGCCACCGAGTGCACGGCGACTGTGAGTCAGTATCGAGGATGCTCACACAACCGGCCTTCGTTTTGCCGCCAGCGATGGCGTGGTACTACGCCCGCCACCACGCGGACTACCAACCCCTGCCTCCGTTCCGTGCCGACTGTCGGGCCGGACGGTCCGAAGTTGGTTATCGCCCAATGACCTGTATCTACCCCAAGAACGGCGCCGAAATCTACGTACCCCTCGAGCTCGACGGTGCACGCGGCAGGCTCGTTGCCGAGGCCGCCCATACCGACCCCGGCGCTTCGATATTCTGGCACCTCAACGAGCGCTATCTCGCACGCACCCGAGGTGAGCATCGCCTCGCCCTGGCGCCATCGCCCGGCGAGCACGTGCTGACCTTGACCGACTCGAAGGGAGCCTCCCTGCGCCGGAGTTTCACAGTATTACGAAGGGATAGCGATCCGCCTTGACCTCGAGGCCGCACCCGTGCTCAAGCTCGTGCTTGATTTCGTCACCGAAAGAATCGATCGCAAGTACGGCCTATCCTTCACCCTTTGACCCCTTCCCATGGCATCATGGGGTTCAGAGGCGCATGACGGGCCCAGGAGCGATTGGGCGGCGTGAGTTCTTCGAGACGACTATGCCGAGCTGCTTTCTGACCGTGCCCGCTCTCGTTACCGCCGAGGAGGATGTGTGAGCATAACCGTGCTGCTGGTGGATGACGAAGAGAGCTTCATTGAGACCCTGGCCAAGAGGCTGACGGTGCGGCGGATGCAAGTCCGAACCGCGAGCAGTGGACAGATGGCCCTGGACAAGCTCGAAGAAGAGCCCGCAGATGTGGTCGTGGCCGACATGAAGATGCCCGACATGAACGGCATCGAGGTCACCCGATGGATCAAAAAGGACCACCCCCTCGTCGAGGTCATCTTGCTCACGGGACACGCCAGCCTGGAGGCATCCGTCGAGGGCATGGAGGTCGGCGCCTTTGACTACTTGCTGAAACCGATTGCAATCGACGAGCTGGTCTACAAAATCGAGGACGCGCACCGCAAGAAGACGATTCAGGAAGAGAAGATCCAGCGCCTGCTTCAGGCATCGGCCGACTCATGAGCTCAGGAGGGTGTAGTGCATAGAGGGTGGATGGGTTTCGGTGGGTCGTTTGAGGCCATTTTTCGGCGGATTTGCAGGTTCATACTGGTG
>CAZCEX010000148.1:0-9015 GCA_964497785.1 uncultured Thermoanaerobaculia bacterium
TCCGCCCCCAAATGGCCTCAAACGACCCACCGAAATCCATCCACCCTCTATGCACAACGCCCTCCTGGCCGGCGTCATACCTCTCCCCTTCGCTCATGTGGATCTACTGCAACGTGGCGCTCCATTTGTTGCTATTGCCGGTTTCGAATCCGTCCTTGAAGATCAGCGAGGTACGCCAGACCTGGCAGCCGTCGATGTTGTCGGTGCCAACGTAGAGGTAGCTGCCGAGGCCCATCATCGACTGGATGTCCTTGTTCTTGGTATTCCCGAATCCCGCGCTCTCGATCCGGGTCCAGTTGGTGCCGTTGGGGGTCTGCCAAACCTTGGCACCCGTTGCACCGTTGTAGGCGCCCAGGTAGAGGTGGTTGCCGACCACGGCCATCGCGCGCGCATAATCGTTCGAGTTGTTGCCGAACCCGTCGTTGATCACCCTCGTCCAGCTGTTGAGATTGCCGGTGGAGGATCGCCACACCTGGAAGCCGTCGTTCTGGTTTTCGGTGGCGACATAGAGGAAGCCGTCGAATACGATCATCGCGCCGATGGTATTGTTCGTGCCGTCGCCGAACTGGTTGTCGTTGACCTGTTCCCAGGTCGTGCCGCCGGTGAAGCGCCACACCTCGGCCCGCCATGCGCCGGCATAGATTTTTCCATTGAATGACACAAGCTGCTCAACGGACCTGTTGTTGTGATCGCCGAAACCCGGGTCGCTGACCTGAGTCCAGGACGTTCCGCCCTCGTGGCGCCACACCTCACCGCCTTCGAGACCCCAGGTTCCCACCCAGAGCTTGTTGTTGTGCACCGTCATCGACAGGGCATGGTCGTTGTTGCCGTCGCCGAAGCCGTTCGCATTGATCTGGGTCCAGGTGGTGCCGCTGTCGTAACGCCAAACCTGGCACCCGGCGAGCTGCTCCGTGCCGGCGTAGAGCGTATTGTTCAGTACCGCCATCGAGTCGACGTGGTCGCCGCTGGTGCCGCAGAAACCTGATCCATTGACCTGGCTCCAGGATGTTCCAGCCGCGGTACGCCACACCTGGCAGAGATCGTAGGTCCCGACATAAAGACGCGAGCCGAAGAGCACCATCGACTCGGCGGTGTCGTTGTACTGGTTTCCGAAGCCGGCGGTCGTCGATGCACCTCCACCGACAACGGCCTCCCACTCGACCTGAGCAGAAACCCCACCAGCGACCAGGACAAACGCGATCACCACCATAAAATAGCGTCGTTTCATTGCTGGACCTCCCTCCGTCAGTCGATCTTTTTCGGGGGGGCGAGCCCCACCTATATGAGATAGAACAACCATACCAGGTTTCCTGAGGGTGGGACAGGGAAGTGGTGGGAGCAATCGGCAGGAGAATTGATAATGAAAAATGAAAAATGAACAATTTAGAATGCAGGAATCAGGATCTTGCGGCCTCAGGGCTGGTTCAGTCTCTTCAGCTCTTTTGCGTGCGCCGCGATGATCTCCAGGGTGGAGTGGTCACTGTCGAAGACCGAGTACCAACCAGGGGGCTCGTGGGGTGGGTCGCCTTCTGACCGCCACTCACGATCCCGACCCACAGAATCCTAAAGCATGACATCCACGCGAACTCGCGAGGCCATCTGCTCGACCTGTTCGCGCATGGTCTGGAGCGGGAGGCCCATCACCTGAGCCATTCTCTTCAGGCGACGCTGCCAGGGTGGGGTTGTTCGTTTTCCGAGGGCACGATCGACCGCCAGATCGCGTGCGAGCTCTGCAATCTCCGACTGGCGTTCGCGGTCAACACGGTTGCGCGCAATCGACCTGATTTCGTCGATGACAGCTTCCAACTCTCGACCCTCGATGGATGCGAGGCGGACGACTCCTTCATTCCACCGATAGAGGCGATCTGGGAGTCGATCCTCTGGCGGCGTATTCTCGAGGGTAGCCCAGTCCACGATGAGCAAGTGCCGCAAGACCTCGTGATCTGCCATCAGGGCTCCTTTCGATCGACGTCAGCTGAGGCCAGACGGGGCAGCTGCCCGTGCTGTTGCTCATGGCGGTGCATGTAGTGTTGCAGCGCATCTGTGACGATCAACCAGAGTGGTACGTCGCGGATTGCGGCGATGACCTTGAGCCCGCGCACGAGCTCCCGTGGTGCGTACGTCGAAAAGTGCTCGGGCCGGTCGATACGCCGTTGGGGCTCGATGTCGTCGCCGGTTGGGAACATTCCTCTTCGGGTCATATTAATTCCTCGTCGTTGCTATTGTTTGTACCACATATCATATATGGAGTACAAGAAAAGAAAGTAAACATGTATGTAAATGCCTTCAGTGGATCACCGCACCGCTGAGCGTCGTCATGGCAACACCTGACGACATATTTGACGACTGGCCTTTTTCTTCATACTCAGGCAACCTGAAGGTGCGATTCCTGGCATCGAGGAGGAACTGAGATGAAAAAGGCCCTGGTTTTTGGAGCGGTTGTTCTGGGTTGCGCTTTTCCACTGGGGGCTGCGGAGTTCCTGGGAGTCGACGTGTGTAAGGACAGCATCGACACCTCGATCGAACTGCCGGGCGGGTCGCCACTGAGCATCAACAGTGTCGAAGTGGGTAAGCACGGCGCGCTCGTGATCCTGCTCGAAGGGGACGGCAAGGAGACGCTCGGCCAGGTCGATGATCTGATGTTGGGATACACCGGTGCTCGAGGAGTGGGTGACAACAAGAGCCTGCAATGGAGCGGCCGGTCGTTGACGGCATTTGCCGAGGTCGTCAAGAAGGGCTTCGTGGCCCTTGCCGTGAGCTCCCCCGACTCATGCCAGGACGAGATGACTTCGCAAGAGGCGCCGAAAGAGTTGCTTGCGCCGGTTTCCGAATCGGTTACCGAACCGGTCGAAGATATTGCCACTGTGACCGAGATAGCCGCGGTCGCCGACGAGGTGGTTGCTGTTGCCGTTCCGGTTGCAGCCGAGACTGTCGCCGGGGATTCAGTTGAGGTGGAAACATCGGGCGTGGTCGAGGACTTCGCCGTCCGCGGCGATATCGTTCACATGAAGGCTGCCGACGCCTGGGTCGATGTCATGGGGGTTGTGGCCAACAACAGTGGTCAGGGCTATAAGCTCGCCTCATTCGACCTCAGTTTCTATGACGCATCGCACGACTTGATCTGCGTCGACACCATTTCGGTCAGCGTCCTGAAGGACGGTCAAGAACGCGCATTCAGGGACTCGATCCAATGCCCAGGATATGTCGCGTCGCAGGTGGCGCGAACGGAGATGCAGTTTGCGGGTGGCTACTGAACGGCGGACTCCGCACAATCCTACTTGACGACCGCGCGAAACTTCTCCAATTGCCGGAGATAATGGTCTTGCCCTGTCGTGAGCCGGGATAGAGCTTCTTCCTCGAGCGTAACCGCCCTGAGAGGATCACCATTTTGAAAGGCGGCCTCGGCGAGAGTGTCGGTGATGGCCGGGGAGGGGTCGAGAGTGTAGGCCTTTTCGGCCAGGGCAAGAGCCTGAATCGGGTCACGTACCGTTGGGTCTTCGGCTGTGCACAGTAGCCACGCGAGCTCATTGAGCGATTGGGCGTTTTCCGGTTGTAGACTCACCAGGCGTCGCAGGGCAACCATGCCCTCGGCGGGCCGGTCGCGGCGAAAGGCCTGGTCTGCGTAGCTGCGCCATGCGCCGATCGAGCTCGGATGAGCCACGACCATGCGACGTGCCGATTCGAGGTGGTGGTCTCCGGAACCGAGGGTTACCGGCAAATCCAGGATGTGGGCGGTGAGGTTGTGCAGGCCCCACGCGATTCGTTCGTGAGTCGCATATCCCACCAACACAGCGGCGCCGGTCCAGATGAACAGCAGCAGTACCACGAAGGCATGCCGTATTTTCCTGCCGACCTTGAGCTGGAGGGGACCGAGGGAGGCCTCTGTCTCCTTTGGGGTCGGTTGTTGCTGAGTGATGGTTGGCGGTGCTGGCTGCTCTCCGGGGTCGTCAAACATTGATGCGGCCGAGGTGTCAACCCCAGGTTCATGGGCGGGGGTGGATGGCGGCGGTCGGAGCAAGGGCGAGGGGGGAGCGGAAAGTGACTCCTTGAGGTCAGCAAGACAGGCAGGTGAAGCCTCGACGGATTGGGTGATTTCGAGCACGAGTCGATCGGCGATCTCAGATGGGGATGGATGACACTCGCCGGGAGCGGCGTAGTTGGCTTCGTTGTGGGCTTCGAGAAAGCCCTGGCATGTCCGTTCCGATACCAGACGGTGGTCTTTGAGGATCGAGAGGTATCGTCGCAATGTCAGGTGGGTTGGGCGAACCAGACCCAGAGCCTCGATCTCACCGATCGCTCGATGGAGAGAGTCACTGTTGGTATTCAACTCGTCGCTCGTCATGGCCCTCAAGGAGGGCCACAGGATGCCCTGGTCTCATTGATCTGGCCCTTCGTCGGTTGCGCGAGGGCATCCCTGAGGAGATTGTAGGAAACAGGCGCCAATACGCCTCGCAGACTTGTCGCATCACGCCTGTAGCCGAAAATCTCCTAATGTTTCGCCATCTCCTCTTTGAGCAGCCGCTGGTGCTCGACTTCGGAATCACGCAGGTTCTCGAGCATGAAAACCGTCTCGTCATCGGTGATGTAGTCGATGGCTTGTGTGTAGTACAGCTCGGCGTTTCTCTCCGCCTCGAAGGAGACCTGTAGGGCGTCCATGATGGAAAGAGCTGACCCAATTTTGCCGTAGTCAGGCGTCTCGACCTCCCAGGCGCCGACGTCGGTGAGCTTCGGCGGGGTGTCACCAAAAAGAGCCGCACGCCGCTGCGTGAGCTGATCGCCATGCAGCTTTTCCCACCCGGCCATTCGTTTGAAAAACGCTGCGATCTCCGGGGCGTCGCTGCTGTACCACGTTGCCAACTCTTCGTAGTTCGCGGCTGCCTCGCGCTCCACGTAAATGGCGATGTCGATGATGTCCATCGTGTCGAGCTTAGAAAAATCGAACTCCAGTCCCATTGTCGCCTCCGCTTCTGTATCGAATACCCGCTTCGCCGCCGGCAAACGTCGGTCCGAAATCTATTGCCGAACTGCAAATTTGTCAAAAACAAATTTCGATCGTTCTACCAGTAACGCTCGACAAAGATCTCTCCGGGTGTCTTACGCGAGTGCTCTTTGAGGCCCTGGTCGGTGAGAAGGCTGCACATATCCTCGATCATCGCCGGGTTGCCGCACAAGAAGACGCTGCCATTATTGGGTGCAATCGGGCCGTTGAGTGCATCCTCAACCTGTCCACTCCGGAACACATCCATGACGTAGCCGGTTTCTCCAGACCACGCTATCGGTTCCTCCTCGGGCCTGCTGATAATTGGCAGGTAGGTGAAGTTCTGACTCAGGCGTTCCATCGTGACGAGTTCGGCGTGGTAACCAAGATCCCAGGAGTGGCGTGCTCCGAGGATGACGACGAAACTACGGGTTGCGTCCTGAGACAGGAGGGTTCGCATCATGCTCATGTACGGCGCCAGGCCGGTTCCGGTTGCCACCAGCACGACGTGTTTGTCAGAAGGCGCCTGATCAAGGGTGAAGGCACCGCTGATCTTCGGGCCGAGCCACAGGCGATCACCGGGATTGAGCGCAAACAGACGTGGCGTCAAGGCGCCGGACTGGACAAGGGTGACGTAGAACTCCAACAGATTCCTGTCCGCCGATGAGGAGGCGATCGAGTAGGCCCGCCTGATGAGCTTTCCGTTGACCTCCGACTGCAGGTCGGTGTCGGATGCCGGGTGTCTCGGAGCCGAAGCAGGCAGTCCGAGCACAGCAAATTGACCCGGCTTGAACTCGGGAAGCTCCCAACCGTCCGGGACGATTCTGATGATCATGAGCCCGGGCGCTACTTCGATGCGCTGGGTCACAACGGCGTTCAGATCGTGCTTCATGCCTGCATCGTCACCGGAGTCGCCACCTCTCACGGGCTCTCAATGTTGGTGGTCGCAGCCTTCGTCGTGGCAGCAGCCCTCGTCGTCACAACCGAAGTGGGGCGGATAGACCAGGGCTTCGGTTTCTTCGGCAGTTGCCGTTCGGAAGGACTCGACCTTGACGTCGAATACGAGGTCTCGCCCAGCCAGCGGGTGGTTGCCGTCGAGGGTGACGGTCTCGTCCGTGAGGTCGGTTACCTGAAGGAAGTGTGTGCGCCCGTCGGGCATCTGTGCCTCGACCACGCTGGCGATCTCCGGTTCGAACTCGAAGTTCGCCTTCGGCACTTCGACAACCCGCTCGGGTACGTGGGGACCGTAGCCCTCTTCGGGAGTGACCTCTACTCGGACCTCGTTGCCCGGTTTCGAACCTTCGAGGGCCTTTTCGAGACCGAGGATGATCTGTCCATGCCCGTGGACATAAGCAAGAGGTTCGTTTTCTTCGCTAGCGTCTATCTTCTCACCTGACGCGTCGCACAACTTATAGTGGATCATCACCATATCGCCCGATGTGATGCCTCTGTCGCTCATAGCTCGGTTCCTTTCGAGTTCAAACCTTTAACTCTGGTTGTTGGTTGGCGCCGTGGTGGGAACGATTTCCGCCTTTTCACGCAATGCCCCGACCGCCAGCTCTGCCTGCTCCGCGACCGCCTTTTCCTGCAGAGCGTCTTGGAGGTCCTCGCGTATCGCGTCCAGCGGGGGAGTCGAGGCCTCTCGGTGCTCCTCGACCAGGATGACGTGGAAGCCAAACCTGGTCTTGACGACTTCAGATATCGTCCCGGGCTCGATGGTGAAGGCTACGGTGGCGAAGGGCTCCACCATCTGATCTCTCGCGATCCATCCGAGATCTCCGCCGCGGGGGGCGCTCGGACCCTCCGACAGCTCCTTGGCGACGGTGGCAAAGTCCTCTCCGCCGACAACCTTCGCCCGAGCCGCATCGGCTCGCTCACGAGCCGAAGCGACCGTGGCGGCCGGCTCATCCAGCTGGGACTTGATGAGGATGTGGCGTGCTTTTACCTGCTCGGGCTCGGCAAACATCTCCGGGTTTTCCTGGTAGAAGGACTCCACTTCTTGGGCGCTCACCGAGACCTTGGGACGAATGACGGAGTCGACGTAAGCGCGAGCATATAAAGTCTTTGCCATGCTCTTGCGCAGCTGGTCGTACGTCATGCCGACCTCGGCGAGGGCCGCCAACAGGCCTTCCCTGCCGCCTGCGCTCTTCTCGATGTCGGCCACAGCATCATCGATCAGGGCGGGACCGACCTCGAGCTTCATTTTTCTGGCTTCTTGTGCCAGTAATGTGGCATCGACAACCTGACCGGTGGCTATCTGTACGATCTGGTCTTCTTTGACTTCCATCCCAGCTTGGGCGGCGGATGCTGCGACTCCTTGTGCAGCGGTGCCGATGTCGGAAGCGTAGATCTCTTCTCCGTTGACGGTCAGTACGACTGGATTGCCGGTCAGGGGTTGCTGGGCCAGGCCGGGACAGGTAATCGCCAAAGCGATCACGACGGCAGGCACAAAACGACTGATTTTCATGGATCCTCCGGTTGCTTTCTACCGGAATAGATCCAGGGGAATGAGAACGTCTCGTGGCGTTTCTCACACCCAAGCCCCAACCGGCGGCGATAGGATAACATTTTTGTTGGGGAGGGAATTCCGGAGGCTGAATGCGACATCAGTCCTCTCCCGGTGGCGGCCCCCGGATGCCCGAACGTCTGACGGTGATAGACTCGAATGGTGACAGCATTCCACGGTAGACCGGTGAGAAGGCGGCATCGGGGTCCTATCGGATTCAGCAATGCTTGAGCCTGGCCAATGTACCTGTCGGGCCTAGTCCACCGCGACCGGTTGTTTGACGTGGCGGCACGGTGGTTGGCCGACAGGGTCGAACCCGCCGACGGCCGCACGCTCACCGAGATCTTCGCCTTTGAACGAGCCATTACCGCACCTGTCGTGCGGCGATTCGTCAGCGACCTCTGTCGGCTTCGGCAGCCGAGAGATCTCTTCCTCGAGCGCATCCACACCAAGGACGAGGTGCGTGAAGCCATTGTCAGTGCTGCCGTTTATCCGACGATGCGTGTTGCCGAGCTGATCAGCTGGTACCGGCAGTTGCCGGAGGAGTACTTCCCCCGGACCCCCGTGCACATGAGTCTCGTGACCAGGGGCAACGGCAAGCTGGTGGCGATGGTCCGTCGCAAGCGCGTGAGACGGATCGCCGACAAGGTGTCTCGGCGCGTCGTGGCCCAGCTCGCGGATGAGATCGAGAACCTCGCACAGGCCCTTGCCGACAGCCGGCCACGCCGTTCCGGGGGCCTGGTGGCGGACTGCGAAAGCCTCGCAGGAATGCCTCGGGGTGTCTTCGGGGCCGCCGAACGACTGGTCGCCGACCGTATTCGCTCCGGCCGGCTTTCCCTCGATCCCGAAAAGCAGCGAGTCGACGATGTCATCGGTGTCAAGATCGTCGGCAAAGACGAGGAGCTCGAGGTCGTCGAAGCGGCGCTCGACGAGCTCGAGTACACGTGGGCGTTCCACCGGGAGGTTCATGGTGGTTCGTACGTCGGGACCCATCTTCTCGTCGATCTGGAGCTCCCGAATCGGGCATCCATCATCGACAGCATGGCCGGGATCGACTGGTCCTTCGCGGCTGGGCGAGGCCTTCGCACGGACAGGCTCGAAGCAGGTTTTGCAGACTACGTAGAAAGCTGCAGCCGGACCTTTCGAGTCGAACTCATTCTGACCACCTTTGAGGACCTCGTCGAGTCCGAGTTCGGTGACTGCATCCACGAGCAGCGGATTCTCGACCAGAGAGGGCGAGCGAGTGATTTCGGCCGGATTCCGCGAAACGCGTCTTCGATCATCGAATATATGCTCCGCCTGGCGAGCTCACCCACCGTCGACGTCAAGGACCTCCCGATCAAGATCTGGGGGCGTTACGTCCGGGACACCGTCGATCACGCGATCGCGAAGCTCGAAGGTGGCCGATCGACGGAATGGCTGGTTCCTGAGGAAGGCGACCGCTTGTTGAAGCTGTAGGACCGTGAATAATGCGGGTCAAGGCTATACACCTGAGTCAGGTTGATCGTGAAAGACGGCCAGAAAGCCATAT
>CAZCEX010000149.1:0-9008 GCA_964497785.1 uncultured Thermoanaerobaculia bacterium
CGGGAAGCGCGCGTTGAAATCACGACGCTCCGTTTGCCACCCGGTCTGTAGCCGGCCTCGCCAGTCGTCTGATGACCATCCTGCCCAGTGTACCGATTCGTTCGACAGGGGTCGTTACCGGGCCTTCCGCGTGAAACGAGTAGAATGACCGAGATGACACAAGCAACAAAAAACGGTCGTAAGGTCGCCCTGATCACCGGGGCGTCCTCCGGAATCGGCGCTGCACTGGCGCGCGAGTATGTGCGGCGAGGTTTCGACGTCGTGATCCTGGCGCGCCGGGAGGATCGTCTCGATGATCTGCGGCAAGAGTTTGAGGCCACGGGCGCCGAGGTACTGGGGATGGCGTGTGACGTCACCCAAGACGGAGACCTCGAAGCTGCTGTGAGTGCGGCACTCGAGCGGTTTGATCGGATCGACCACGTGCACGCCAACGCCGGGTTCGGTGTCGCCTCCTGGTTCCATAAACTGGACATCGAGGACTATCGGAGACAGTTCGAAACCAACGTCTTTGGTGTGATCCGGACGGTTGCGGCGACGCGTGAGCCGCTCATCCAGTCTCGCGGTTGCCTGGCGTTGATGGGCAGTGTGAACTCATTCGTTTCTTTGCCCGGGACCTCTCCATACTCGATGAGCAAGCATTGCGTCGCGGCTTTCGCCGGCTCGTTGCGTCACGAGTTGGGAGTGCATGGCGTGGCTGTGACCCTCGTAGCCCCGGGGTTTGTCGCCTCCGAAATCCGCAGCGTGAACAACAAGGGGCAGCGGTCGGCCTCAGCTCCCGACCCCATCCCGGCGTGGTTGGTGATGGACTCTGCAGTGGCGGCACGGAAGATCGTCCGGGGGGTCCAGCGCCGGCGCCGGGTCGTGGTCGTCACGCTTCACGGCAAGCTGGCCGTAATGCTGCAAAGGCACGCACCGGGGCTCCTTTCATTCATGATTCGAAAGCTCGGAGTTCGAGGTCGGAGCGAACCTGGACGCTAGGATCCGATCGGGCCCGCGGTCTACCTTGCCGGTGACCGGCTTCGCCGATAACATGACGTCGCGCTCGACGCGCGCGGAGGAATAAAGATGAGATCGATGCTGCTCGTGACGTGTTTGACTCTCCTGATGGTCGCATCAGTATTTGCCCAAGTTTCGGAGCCAAACTCATCTTGGGCCGAAGGGCCAGAGGGTTTTTTGCTCACCGATGACGAGCGGTCCAGGTTTGAAGCCCTCCAGACCGATGGAGAGGTGGAAGAGTTCATTGGCCTCTTCTGGGCCCGCCGCGATCCCGATCTGGGCACATTTGAGAATGAACGCGAGATCGATTTCACAGCGAGAGTCGAAGCTGCCGACATGCAGTTCGGAGAACCAGAGCGGCGGGGAGCTTTATCGGACAGGGGGCAGGTTTTGATACTGCTCGGTCTACCCTCGAGCAGGTACTCGGCGCCGATCGCCAGTTATCTGGCGGATCTGTATGGCGAGAGACCGCCAGATCCTCCTTCAGGACTCGATACCCAGGTTCAGATGCGAGGTATTCAGTTCGATGGGCTCAAGGGAGTGGCCGATGTCTGGGAGTACACGGGCGAACAGATTGCCGGTGTTGCCGACATCGACAAACTCCCCAAGAGTGTGACTTTTGCCTTCTTCGACACCCAGGGAACCGGGTCCTACGAGCTGGCGAAGAACATCCGCAAGGCGAAAACCGCTCTCGATGTGATGGAGGCGATACCACCGGCCCTGGTGGCCAGCCCGGATCTTCTCGAACTCCCGAGTCGGCCCCTGATCCAGGGTGAGGCGGTCGCGACCGCAGCACAGCTCGAATGGCTGGCGGCCGATTCGGCGCCGTGGCCGGAAGGCGCTCAAGCCGCGCTGATGCCGGGCGTCGCGCTCGAGGACTTTTTTCCAGCTTGGTTGTTTCTGGGCATGCCGACCGAGGCGCCGGCCGCCGATCTCATGGTCGGGCGATTGACTGGTGACGGGGGTGTCGTCGAAGGGACTTTCCAGATCGCTGCGGCTGGAATTGAGACCAAGATCGGAAGGGTGTACGAGCTCATGGTACCGGCCGCGGCGGGGAGATCGAAGCTCGAAGTCGCGTTGGTGGCGTCCGGTCACCCGATCGCCGTCACCAGCCTGACGGTGGATGTTGACGACGTGGTGCCCGAAACGACATACATCTCGCCCTTCTTTGTGGGTGGTGATGTCATTCAGGAGGGTGAGTACATCGCCGGTACGCCGTTCGAGTTTGGTGGGTACCATCTCATCCTGCGTCCCGAAGGGGTCTATCAGTTCGACGAGAACATCGAGTACTTCAGCCTTGTCGTTTATCCGGGCCTCAATGAAGTCGGTGAGCCCGACGCAAAAATCCGAATTCGCCTGAAGCGCGACGGGACCCAGCTCTCCAGCGCACGGCTCAAACCTGCCGTGCTTTCGAAGGTGGCGCCCAATGTCTACATGTTCGGCTCTTCGTTGCCGCTCAGTTTTCTCAAGGAAGGCGGTGACTACGAGCTCGGCCTCACGCTCAAGGATGGCATCACCGGCGTCGAGAGGAAGACGGAGTACGTTTTTCACTTGCCGGAGAAGTGATTCACGACGTGAAACAACGCCTGTGATGGGCCGTACCTCCAAGAGGGTGCAATAGAAACCTGATAGCGTTGGGCTGCGTATGTGGCCTTGCTCTGGTGTATTCGGTCCGGATGGAGGCGTTGATAGGTTGAAGAGACAGCTCGGTATTGTGGTGTGTGCCGTGGTCGCAGCAGGCTGCTTCGCTATGGGGGCTTGGGCGATTGATATCGACCAGGACGCCGATGCGATGGATAGCCCCCAGCCGATGCCGGTCGAGAGTCCAGTGCCTGCAGGCGCTGGAGAGATCAACGTTACCGCGGTCACGACCAACATGGTGGCGATAGGGGAGAACGGCGACGCTGTGCTCGACCTGCTCCCGGAGGAGATCGAGATCTACGAGGATGGACAGCTGACTCAGCTGCTCGAGCTGGTGCCCGGCCTGGGACCCTCCGAAGACGTACAGCCGGCGGGACCGGTGACGGATCAGGAGGAGGAGGAGGTCGAGGCGCCCGAGGTCCTGTCGAGACCGTGGCGGGTCGTGGTCTACGTGAGCACCGAGCTTGCCGGCAGGTTTGTATTGCCTGCCCTGTGTCGGAGCACGGCCGCACAGGCCCCCCGGCTGGTTGAGCTGGGACCGGTCGACATCGTTTTGGCCGACCCGACTCCGCAGTTCGTAGCCCGTGCCGGGGACGACCCGGACATGCTCAAAGCAGCTCTGGAGCAGCTCGCATCCGAAGCCTCCGGGATGACGTCGGTTGAGAAGATCCGCAAGTCTTTCCTGCAGGATTTCAGGCCAGGGGTCGGGTTCAATCAGAGTTACACCATTACCCAGTCGAGCCCGGCGACCTTTGCCGCCAGGGCGCGTGCCTCAGTCCAGCGGGAGCGCACGATCATCCGCCAGGAGCTCGATCGCATCGTGATGTGGATGCAGTCCCAGCCTCCAACAACGAAAGGCCTGATGGTCTGGCTGACCGGCGGTTTCGACCTCAATCCGAGCGACTATTACATTCCCCTTGTCCAGCAGATCGACCCTTTCCTGGCACGCACGTTGCGCTCCGACCACCAGACGGCCGGCCTGCAGGATGAGGTCGTCGAAATTGTCGAGACGGCGCTTGCGTTCGGCTGGACAATATTACCCATCAACTCGTCGCGCGTGAGCTTCGCTCATGGTGCGGAGTATGAGGGTACGGGCAAGGTGCAGCATCTCGCCGGGGTCGGCGCCAACAGCATCTCTGCGCAGGGGGGGGAATTTCGGCAGGTAGCTCCGAATTACCCCCTGCAGATCGTCGCCAAAGGGACCGGGGGAGAGTTCGTCGTTAGTGAAGACCACCTCGAAAAGGCTCTGGACAATGCCCGGTCGGCCTACCAATTGACCTATCAGACGGGACGCCCGGCTGACGGCGAGCTTCACCGGCTGGAGATCCGCTGCACGCGTCCCGGAGTGCGACTCCGCGGCCGTCACTACGCGGCTTCCGGCAGCCTTCGCGCAGTGGCCGTGACCAGGGGGCGCCGATACCTGGCTGGGGAGGAAGTCGATGGCGGTCTCGACCTGTCCGTAGCGCTTCGCAACATCACCAGAAGCAAAGGCGGCGAGGGGACCGGCGACCTGCGGGTGACCGCTGACCTCACCGGGCTGCGCGAGGTGCTGAGCCCTGTGGGCCTCGGTCAAATGCGGGTGACCATCGTTGTCGAGGTCGAGGACGGTCTCCCGTTCGTTCACCACCAGGAGCTGGATCTCGATTGGGACCAGGTCAAGACGTTCTGGACGTTCGGTGCGCCACTCAAATGGCCGAAAGATGCATCGAGGCTCGCCGTCGTCGTCGAAGAAATCGTATCCTCGACGTGGGCGGTCACCGCCGTGGACCTCGACTGATCCGCTCCTGCCCACCGGAGATCGAATCGCGCTATCATTCGCGTGATGAGCCGAGACAATGGTGGTCGTGATGACCGTGTTGATCGTGATGGAGGGACCGGCGACCTCGAGGCCGGGGTTGGGGCGGACGCCGAAGAGGAGGCCGATATCCTCATGGAGGAGGCCTTCCCCTCGTCCCCCAATGAAGTCCGGGATCTCAGCGGGGGCCGTATTTTTGCCGTCATTCCGGACGGGGCCATTGCAGCCGACCCCGAGTACTTCGCGTCGTTCATGGAGCAGGTCTTCGAGGCGGGCGACGACGTCGAGACACTGATGGAGGGTCTGATCACGAACGGGAGCGACGACGGGCGATCTGGGAGATCGCTCGAGGTCATCGTGCCCCCTCACCTTTTGAGCGACAGCGGAAGTTGTGCGGTCGCCTTCCTCGACCGGGTGTTCGAAGCATTCGAAGAGATCGATCTTGTATTGGCGGACATGCAGGCGTCGAGGCGTCCGCTGCCGAAGATTCGCGTCGATGTCAGCTCTGTCATTGTTCCCGATGAGGCGATCGGAGACCCGATTCGGCTGATGAAGGTTGTCGATCGTATGCAGGGAGAGGCGGACAAGCTGGACCTGATCTTCAGGCAGGCGAAGCACGATCTCAAGCGCCTGTCCCGATTTCGTATCAGCAAGAGAGCGCCTGGGGCCATCATCGGCGACATGAGGGCCGAAGGAGAGCTCCTCACCCTGCAATACCTGGTTGGATTCCTGCACTCGATTTACCTCGCTGCGGACAGCTTCGAGGCTCTTGGAATTCCGCGGCCGCATATTCGAGACTACCTGGAGTTTCTCTACCGTATGGAGGATTGGGACACCATGGCCCAGTTGGTCCGCAGACTCGAAGAGGCAGTTCGCAGGTACTTGAACCTCAGGGGGACTGATGAGTCGTCGTGAACCGATAGTGCCTCATGACGCTGATGTGTGGCGTGGAAGGGCGGCGTGCTTGGCGGTCGGTTCAGAGCTGCTGTGTAACCACAAGCTCGACAGAAACTCGCTCGAGATCACTGCCGCGCTCGGGGAGCACGGGTATGAGGTCGTCGAAAAGCGAGTGGTCGGCGATGATGTTGGTGCGGTTTCGCTGGCAGTGTCGGACCTCCTGAGCCGGTATGAGGTCGTCGTCGTGACCGGGGGACTCGGACCGACCGCGGATGATGTGACCAGGGAAGCGGTGGCCCTGGCGCTCGGGAGGAAGATTGCCCCGGACGAGGATGTCGAGCGGTGGCTTCGTGATCGCTACCACCAGGCCGGGAGAGAAATGCCCGAGCTCTGTCGGGCAATGGGTCGGGTTGTGGAAGGATCACGGGTTCTGCTCAATAAACGCGGCGCAGCCCCCGGTATCCTCGTTCACGAAGGTGAACGCATCCTTGCAGTTTTTCCCGGCGTACCGTGGGAGATGCGGGACATGCTGAGCGAGTCCCTCGTTCCGGAGCTCGAGCGTCGCGCCGTGGGGAGATGCCGCGGGTCGCGGACATTGCTCCTTGGGGGTGTTCTCGAGTCGGAGGCGGAGGGCCGGATTCGTCACCTCTACGACAGGTTCGGGCGACACAACATCACAATCCTCGCATCCTTCGGGGTGCTACGGCTCGTTCTCTCCGCGGGCGGAGATTCGGAGGAGATCGAGAGGCGTCTGGACGAGATGGAACAGGCGTTCAGGGACCTTCTCGGAGACGATGTGGCCGGAGTCGACCTCGAAGGCCTTGCCGATGCGGTTGTCGCCGGGCTGGTTGATCGCACAATGACCCTGGCCACCGCGGAAAGTTGCACCGGCGGTATGGTGGGCGCAGCCCTTACGGCGGTTGCCGGTGCATCTGATGCCTATCTGGGGGGCGTTGTCAGCTACTCGAACGAGGTGAAAGAAGACCTGGTCAACGTTCCGCACGATCTCCTCGTTGAGCAAGGGGCGGTATCCGAACCGGTCGCACGGGCCATGGCCGACGGCGTTCGAAAGCGGTGTGCGGCAAACTGGGGTATCGGAGTCACCGGTATCGCAGGCCCGTCAGGTGGGACAGCCGAAAAGCCGGTAGGACTCGTACACTGGGCCGTCGCCGGGCCGGACGGTGTTTGGGCTGAACATCGTGTCTTTTCGGGCGATCGTGACGTTGTTCGATCGTGGAGTACGAATGCGGTGCTCGACCTGCTGCGGCGGCGGATCAAGGACACGGGCACCGCGTGAAAAGCACCCGCGCTTTCCTGGCCCTGGAGGTTCCGGACCAGGTCAAGGCTGAACTCATTCCTTACCGAAGATCTCTGACCGACGAGCTGCCGCGGGCCAGGTGGGTACGCCCCGAGGCCCAGCACCTGACCCTCAAGTTCCTCGGAGAGGTCAAGAACGATCTGCTGGAGCGTCTGGTAGTGGATCTTCGACGAGGGTTGACGGGTCTCGGTGCCGTCGAGATCAAGCTCGGCGGTTGCGGGTTCTTCCCGAGCAGTCGCAGGCCGAGAGTCGCATGGGTCGGGGGCACGGCGGGCGGTATCGAGGCGGTCGTCGAAGTTGTCGAACGATGCTCGCTCGTACACGGGTTTGCTCGCGAAGAGAGGCCGTGGTCTCTTCATCTCACGCAAGCGAGGATGAAGGGTGCCTGGCCCCGGTGGGCGGTCGAACGGTTTCTCGAGTGGGGCCAAGGGCTCGTTTTCGACCCGATCGAGTGCACCGAGGTGATTCTCTATGCAAGCGACCTGCGCCCCGGCGGCGCCGTGTACACTGCCGTCGAGAGGATGGCCTTTTCGTGACGACAGAGATCCTCATCGTGATCGGTGGGTACTTCATCGGGTCCCTCCCGACCGCCCTTCTCCTGGTTCGCTGGGTGACGGGGTCCGATGTTCGACTCAGCGGGTCGGGCAACGTCGGTGCGACCAACGCCGCCCGCGCCGCAGGCATACGAATCGGGGCGGTCGTGACTCTCGTCGACATGGCCAAAGGCGCCGTGCCGGTGCTCGTCATGCAGTGGTTCAACCCGTCCAGTCGCTGGCTGGCCCTGACCATGTTGGCTGCTGTGATTGGTCACATCTACCCGGTGTGGCTTCGCTTTAGAGGCGGTAAGGGTGTCGCGACCGGTTTCGGAGCTTTTCTCGTGCTGGCTCCGCTGCCCGCCGGTGTTGCTTTTCTCGTATGGATTCTGGTTGTGGCGACGAGCAGGGTCGTTTCGCTGGGGTCGATGATTGCATCTGCGTGTTTTCCGGTTTTGGTCTATTTCCTCGACCATCCGCCCGAGTCGGTAATGTGGTCTGTCATCGCAGCGGCTGCTTTGATCGTTTGGCGCCACCGCTCGAACATGCGAAATCTGGTCATGGGGACCGAGCCGCGAATCGGTCACGAAGATTGGGACCAGGGAGGCTGAATGAAGGTCAGTGTTTTTGGGTCGGGGTCCTGGGGGACGGCGCTTGCCCAGCAGATGGCTCGGCGGGGCCTCGATGTCCTCGCCTGGGCTTTGGAGCCCGAGGTTGTGCTTGGTATCAACGACCAGCACCGAAACCCCTTCTTCCTACCAGACCTCGATCTTCACGCCGGGTTGCGTGCCAGCGGCGACCTGTTGGAGGTCGCACGGCACTCGGATGTCTGGATCTGGGTCGTTCCCGTGCAGTTCAGCCGGTCGGTCATGATGAAGCTGCGAGGCGAAACGCGTTCCGACGTCGTCATCGTTTCGTCCTCGAAGGGAATCGAAACCGGGTCGTTGCTGCGCATGGACGAGCTGGCGAACGAGGTTCTTGATCTGCCAGATTCACGATTCTGCGCCCTGTCGGGACCGACTTTTGCTCGTGAAGTCGTGCAGGGGCAGCCGTCGTTGGCGGTGCTCGCCTGCCCGATTCTCGAGGTGGCGACCAGGCTTCAACAGGCCTTTTCTGACCGGCACCTTCGGTTTTACGCCGGTCAGGACCTGATCGGCGTGGAGCTTGCCGGGGCGCTCAAGAACCCGGTTGCTATCGCGGCCGGGGTGATCGACGGGATGGGTCTCGGCTCGAACACCCAGGCGGCTTTGATGACGCGGGGGCTGCACGAGATTACCCGTCTCGGAGTGGCGATGGGGGCCCAATCGAGCACCTTCAGGGGTCTGGCGGGGATGGGCGATCTGGTGCTGACCTGCACCGGAGGCCTCTCTCGCAACCGCAGGGTGGGTCAACGTCTCGGGCAGGGAGAGAAGCTGGAGACGATCCTCGCTTCCAGCAGAGAGGTCGTCGAGGGGGTGCGCACGACGCCCGCGGTTGCCAAGCTCGCCGGGCAGTACTCGGTTGAGATGCCCATTGCCGAAGGTGTGGCGCGCCTCCTTACCGGAGAAAGCAATCCGAAAGACCTTACCTACGAGCTGATGGCGCGATCGCTCAAAGAAGAGGCGAAATTGTAGCCTGTTGGTCAAAGAGTCAAATTGTCGAATCCTGGTGAATAGTGCGGGCCAAGCCTATGCACCTCAGTCAGGTTGATCGTGATTGGCGATCAGGAGGCCAAATAGGGCATTTGAAACGCTAAGACGCAAAGAGCGCAAAGGAGGTTTTTAAAGGGTCTTATGTCCTATCTTCGCGTGCTTCGCGTCTTCGCGGTTCAACAACATGCCGCTGCGGT
>CAZCEX010000150.1:0-8945 GCA_964497785.1 uncultured Thermoanaerobaculia bacterium
TCGAGAGCAAGAAAGACCTCCGGCGCCTCGTTCCCCTTGAGATGAGTGACGGAGTGGGAGACACCGCCCAGGGTCACCGTGACGACCGAGGTGGGCACATCGAAGAACCTCTCTTCGCAGTAGCAGTCGTCGAGGTTGAAGAAATCGGCGGCCTCGACCTCGGCCACGAGCTCGGCAACGGCAGCTACGTCGATCGTATCTTTGCATATTCCCGGGCTGGCGACGTTTTCGGCGCCGTCGAATTGAACCTGACCATCTGCCTTCACCGTCAACGTGTAGACCGGGCAGATTCCACGGCATGCTGTGCGCTCGAGCGTCACCGAAAAATCAGCCGGGATCTGGGGACCTGCCGGTGGGTCCGGCGCAGCCGCCGGCGCTGGATCTTCTACACTGCCGCACCCGGCGAGCACGAAGATCGTGATTAAAAGGGCAACTGTTCTTGCGATGTTCATCGATCCTCCTCCTTGACCCTCATCCCAACTGCTTCGCGGCGCCACCTGCCACCGATCCGAAAGGGATGCAGACAGAATCAGTATCGCTGAGTCAAGGACCGCGCGCCAGTATTTCGGCGTTTCCCAGCCACCCATGGGGTTCTAGTGGTCGGTTGACAGGGCTCCCGAAAGATCATACGCGGCGAGGGTATTGCCATACAGCGACGGCGCCACCAACAATGCACTGTCGGGTGCGAAGCCGATGTCGGCGGTACCCACTGCGGAGCGAGCGCTGTCGATCAGCACGTGTGCTTCGCCCGACGGGAGAACGAGCTTGACCCTGCCGGTGTAGTCAGAGACCAGGACCCTCCCGTCCCCCAGACCGATCACACCGTCGCAGGCAAAGGGTGAGAGGTCAACGATCCGCTCCACGGTGCGGGTTTCGCGATCGACGATGATCAATGCGCCCGAGTTCATGGCGCCCACCAGCAGTTTGGGGCCTTCGACCCACACACCGTTAGGACCTTCGAATGACTCATGACGCATCCACTCGCTGAACTCACCGTTCTTGACCTCGTAGATCACCCCCGCCGCGGGATCGCTCACGTACGCGATACCCAGTTCGTCGACCGCCACGTCATTGAGGAACCTGCCACCCTCGAAGGCATGGCGGGTGATGATCTCACCATTCGCCGCATCGACTACCGCCAGGCCGGTGCGCTCTACGACCAGCAGCCGATCTCCACTGATGGCCATGCCCGTCGGTCCCCGTAGACCGGAGGCCCACTCCGGCTCCACCACTCGACCCTTCAGATCGAGCTTGGCGACAAAGCCCTGATCTCCGTATCCAGGGCCTGTGGGGTTCATATTCGAGACGTAGACCGCCCCCCGCGACTCGTCGATGGCCACCGACTCCGGCATTCGCAGGTCCTCGACGCTCCATGCTGCCTTCACCCCATCCGCGAGCACCGCGATCCCGTCGCCGATCTTTTCCAGCCGGGCCAAAAAGCCCCATCCACCGAATCCTTCCGCAATCGAAAACACCAGCTCGTTGGGGCCCTCTTTGAGGTTCAGAAAGAGTGAGTCGTTGAGCCCCACGATGCCCATGAACTCCGTGTCCCGGGTGCGGAAAGACGACTCGCCGAAGAAGAGCGGGCGGCCGTTCAGGAAAACGGTGATGTCGTCGCTGTAGCCGAAGTCGAGCCTCTTGACCACCGGCCGGTCGACCTCGATCACGGTTCGGGCGTACACACACTCCGGCATCCTGCCGCTCATCGCGATGAGACGGGAGACGTTGACCAGGCCTGTGAGTTCTGGGGTGATCTTCTGCCACGCGAGATCACCCAGCACCTCTGCGTCCGGTGCCCTTAAACGGTCGAGGCGTGCGAGGGGAAAGGACCGGGAGATCTCCCAGCTACGGAGCATATTCTCGGCCGCCGGCTTGATCGGCGCGGGCCCGAAATCCAACTCCTTGCTCTCCTGATAGCGAAAGTTGGCCCAGAACACCGAGCCGTCGGGTTGGCCGGTGAGGGCGATGGACCCTGCTGACGTTCCCCGCACCAGACGGTCGATTGTCAGCGCGGGCCGATCCTGCCCGTTGAAGTAGACCCGAGCCCTATCCCCGTTGAGCTCGATACGCAGGTGTATCCACTCGTTCCACGGGATATCGGCTGCAGCGGTGAAACCTCGCCCGCTGTAGAGCTGCCAGGCACTCATGCCGTTGAACACCGGCGTGTACTGGAGGGCATGGGAGTAGCCCTGGCTGCGGTGCGGCCGGATGTAGAACGTCTCCGCATTACGTGCATCCTGGGCGCGAAAACGCACGCCGGGAAAGCCACGCCGGCCGTCAACGGCCATGTCAACCTCGATGACTCCGTCCCCCAGCGTGACGTCTTTGAGGGTCGCGCCCCCTTGCAACGCCTGCCGGCCGAGGTGCTCGACCACTTCTCCAGACAGCTCCCAATGCTGCTCATCGAAGGGAATCACCTCGACTTCGGCCCACCCGGTGGCCGGCACCAGCACGGTCGACAGCACGATCACCGTTGCCATCCATCGATTCTGCCGATTCTCTCGTCTGGTCCTCATCTCGCCCCCCCTTTTGTCTTCCGTCACCCGGGCGACTGTCTGGCGTCCAGTGCCGCCGCCCATTCACCGCGTCGACGGATCTGGGACCCGGAAAACCTCGGACCGTTGTTCGATCTACGGCATTCCGGGCTTGGGGTTTTAGCCCGTTCCCGTCCAGAAACTCCGGATGGGAACGGCGCAGTTCCCGATTCAGCCTTGAGATCGGCCCCGGCCGACGGGCCGCGCTTGTGACTGCAATGGTCGCCGGTTGCGGGTGGGCCAGCGCCGATAGCTTGACAGCGTGCAACTAACCGCCATAATCGAGGCACGCGGACCGGATCTCCCGGTTGCAGCGGGGTGGGTGGGAGCGACTGACTCGAACGCTCGGGTCTTCGTTCACCGCGTCCCGGGCAAAACAAGGAGGTTCGCATGGCCGTCACCATCACCGGAAAATCTCTCACGATTGAAAACATCGAGGCCGTCGCTCGTCGCGGCGCAAAGGTTGAGCTCGACCCGGACTCGGTTACACGCATCCGCGGATGTCGCGCTTTCATTGAAGAGCGAATAGCGGCGCGCGAGATCATGTACGGCGTCAACACTGGCATCGGTGAGTTCTCGGAAGTGGTCTTGGACGACGAACAGGTCCAGCAGTTCCAGCGCTATTTGATCTACAACCACGCCGCAGGCATCGGCGAACCGGCGCCGTTGGATCACATCCGGGCAGCGATGGTGCTGCGGGTCAATGTACACGCCAACGGGCACTCAGGGTGCCGACCAGAGATCACCCAAACGCTCGTCGAGATGCTCAACCGCGGTGTGACCCCGGTGGTCTGCGAAAAAGGCTCAGTTGGGGCCTGCGGCGACCTCGCCCCTATGAGTCAGATCGCGCTCCTGATGATGGGCGAGGGCGAAGCGTTCTACCAGGGTGAACAACTGCCGGGAGACAAAGCCCTAGAGCGCGCCGGTATTCCGATCCCGGGGCTCGAGGCGCGCGATGGTTTGGCTGTAATCAACGGGTCGAACCTTCTCAACGGCATCGGTGCTCTGGCCGTCTACGACGCCGAACGTTGGCTCAAGCAGGCGGAGATCGCCGCCGCGATGTCGCTCGAAGCGCTCAAGGCCAACATGAAACCCTACGACCCACGAATCCACGAGCTGCGTGGTTTCAGGGGCGCCATCACATCGGCGGCCAACCTGCTCAAGGTCACGGAGGGATCTGACCTGCTCACTGGAAAAGAAAAGGTCAAGGTCCAGGACGCATACAGCATGCGATCGACACCCCAGGTCATCGGTGCGGCGCGTGACCAGATGCGCTGGACGCGGGAGCAGATCGAAATCGAGGCCAACGGCATCGGCGACAACCCGATCTTCCTCCCCGAAGATCAGACTGTGCTCACCGGAGCAAACTTCCAGGGTACGCCGGTGAGTTTGCCCATCGACACGATGGGCGCCGCGATCACAATGGTGTGTGTATTGTCGGAGCGGCGGATGAACCGGCTGACCAACCCGGCTCTCAGCGCCGGGCTGCCGCCCTTTTTGACCAAGGGCGCCGGGATGTTTTCGGGTCTGATGCTCAGCCAATACACCGCCGACATGCAGATTGTCGAGCAGAAGCTGCTCTCGGCGCCGGCCTACATCCAGTCAATACCAGCAGCGGCCGACCAGGAGGACTTCGTTTCGATGGGTATGAACTCGTCACTCAAAACCCGACAGATCCTCGACGTGGCCTGCGGCGTACTCGGCATCGAGATCATGGCGGCGGCGCAGGCCCTCGACCTCCGCGACTACACCCCGGGCAAAGGCACAGTGGCCGCCCACAAAGCGGTCCGAAAACACGTCGAGTATCTGGATATCGATCGTCCTCTGTACCGTGACCACAACGCGATGATGAAAGCCGTCGCCTCGCTCGACGTTCTCAAGGCGGTCGAGGATGAGGTGGGCGAGCTCGCAGCCTACTGATCCAGCGGACCCTGTGGGCCATGGGCGTTCCTATCCCTAACCTTCGCTTCGAACATTGGTGAGAAGTGCAGGTTAGCGTTTGATTTGGGTCTACCCCCCGCGTCTCCCGGCGGGCATCCTCGGCGCGGTGCGGGCATTCTCTTTCTTCTCGTCGATGTAGTCATCAATCAGCCGCTCCAACAGAGGCAGGGGCAGACGGTTGTGCAGCAGGACCGCGCGGTGAAACTCCTTGATGTCGAAGAGCTCGCCCAGCTCGTCCATCGCATGCTGCCGGAGCTGCATAATTTTCCACATGCCGATCTTGTAGGCAGTGAAGTAGCCGTTGTAGTAGAGATACTGGTCGATCTGCTGGCGAGATCCAGCCGGACCCCGGCCGACCTCGTCGATGAAGTAGTCAATCGCCCTCTGGCGGCTCCAGCGGAATCGGTGCATCCCGGTATCGACCACCAGACGGGCTGCCCGCAGCAGCTCCCATTGCAAGCGCCCCAGCTCACTGTAGATGTCGTCGTCGTACCAGCCCAGCTCTTTGGCCAGGTACTCGGCGTACAACGCCCAACCCTCGACATAGGCGGTATAAAACCCGCCGCCTTTGGTGAAAAGCGGTACATCCTGCTCGTTGCCGATGGCGATCTGGAAGTGATGGCCGGGAACGGCTTCGTGGTAAGCGATGGTACGCATCCAGTACCTCGGGCTGTCGTACCGGTTGCCGATGTAGTAGGCGCCCGGCCGTGAGCCGTCAAGCGAGCCGGAAAGGTAGAAACCCCCTCCGGCGCCGCCGATGACGATGACCTCTGTCTGTGGCTCGATGTCGAATACCGCTCTGGCGTCCTCCTGGGCTTGCCGGATAAAGCCCTCGTTGAGAGGTACGATCTGGTCGGCTGGGACGATTCCCGAATCCCAGGCGATCCGGTCATAGAGCTCGGCGAAAGACTCGTCGCTGGGGTAACCCAAGAGCTCGCAGATATCCCGAATCTGGCCTTGTATTCGTTCGACCTCATCGAGACCCATCTGGTGAATCTCGGCGGCCGTCAGATCAGTGGTGGTGTGATGACGCAGCCGAATGTCGTAGAACCTGTCGCCGTCAGGTAACTGCCAAACACCGTTCATGGGTGGGGCTGATGGAATCTGTTGATCCAATCTGGTCAGCAACGCCTGGTACGCGGGGATCACCGAATCGTTGATCGCGTCTTCGGCCTCGGAGAGCAACTGGCTACGTTGGGCCGCACTGAGCCCCGTGATCATCGTTATCTTCGTTGCAAAGGTTGTGTAGAAAGACAGGTATCGGGCAGTACCTGGTTCGATGGTCCTGATCTGATCAGCCGCGGTTTGCAGCATCAGGGCCGGAGCCATGATGCCGCGCGCTTCGCCATCGTCCAGATTCTGGATCAGACATACAAACTGATCGTCGACCTGGGTGAGACGCGAAATGTAATCCTCGGCATTCTGGCGAGTCTGCAAGGGATGCTCGTCTTCGAAGAAGCGAAAGAGGTTGTTCTGTGGGCTGAAACCGTGGGTGATCGGGTAGAAGTGATACATGAACTCATGATCCGCAGCCCAGTCGCCGAGTAACCAGGAGTAGGAGTCGTAGGTGATCTGCTGCTCGTAGTCCAGGTCCGAGCGTCGGTAGGTATTCAGGATGTCCTGAATACCGGCCTTGAGCTCATAGGTCTCATCGACGAACGTATAACACAGGTTGTCGAGCCGGTCGTCACCGACTCCCAACGACTGCGAAAGCCCCAACCCGGTGACGAGCTCGGGACTTCTCAACAGAATCTGCTTGTAGGAAGAATCCACGAACTCGTCGAACTCGAGGTCGTGCAGATTGAGAAGAACGGTCTGGATATCGGCCGCGAACGCCGATGAGGCGAAACTAGCCGAAACCGCCGAAACCGGTCCTCCAAGAAAGACCGTCAGGCCCACGATCACGAGCAGAGCATGGTGCATTGTTTTCCCCAATCCTCAGTCCTTGTCGATGAATAGAGTATGGATCCCGAAGATGGTCTTTTCAACCACGGCCGTTGAGGTCTCGTCGAGGCCGGGCTGCAGGCGCCTCGCCATATCGAAATCACCGACCTCGATCAGCCCGGGGCCGATCAGGGTTTCTCAGCCTCGCCGACCGCCACACCCAGGACAAGCATGGCCTGCACCGATCCACCGATCCTCACCGGCGCCACAACCTCCCGGTAGGACGCCCCCCCCACGGTAACCGACCGCGTATTTGGTGTTGAAACGACCCCCACCATCAGCCCGGTTTCGTAGCTCTCGCCTATCGAGCCTGCGACATGGGTCGCTTTGCCTCGCGGGTCTGCCAACAGTGCGTAGTCCAACCCGGCCGTGACCATGTCTGCAAGGGCGGAAAGCACCGCTTCGTTCTTGTCCGCCCTCCCCATGTCACTGTTGAGTGCATCTTCGAGAGGCGTGACGAGGAACCACGTCAGAGCCTCAACGACCTCGACTCGTGCCAGCGCCGCCAGAGAACGAACGCGGCCCTTGGCCAGCTCGCCGTCAGCCCTTTCTGCGGCCTTGCCGGCGCGGGCATCAAAAATCACGATGTTTGATTTCGAATCGCTGAAGAACATGTAGCGATAGTCGTCGGAAAAGCCGGACAACCCCGGCCCCGATAACTCTGCGCGAACCGGTTTCAACGAGCCCTTGATAGCACTGGTATCGGACCCCACGAAAGCGAGCACACCGGTTCCCCTGCGCATGAGGCCTCCGGCGTTGGCCAGTCCGGCTGCCAATCGTCCTGCGGATGCGCTCAAAGGCAGCCGCAGAAGGTGAATTTTCAAGTCGTCGACAGCCCACGCATTCTTCTCCGCGACCTTGTTGATCTCGTGCCACGCAGCCTCGATTTCACCGGACATCAGGAAGCTGAGCGCAAAAACTTGAAGCCGCGTCGCCGCGTCGATCGACACACCGAGTCGTTCGGCGTGTTCGGCCTCGAGGCGTGCTTCCTGAAGCTGTTGCCCGGCCACAAGCAGGCGAGCCATCTCGAGGCGAAGCTCGCCGCTTTCGCGTAGCAGCGTCGACTCGCGGAAAAGCCGCAGAGCCTCGTCGGCGTTTCCCGATGCCAGGGCCTGCTCCCCGAGCCGTTGGTAGGCCGTTGCAGCCGCTCGCTGTGCGCGGCCCGATTCCGGCGCCGCAATGAGAGCCCGCTGCACGTCCACGAGGGCGGGCTCAGGACGCCTTTTGGACAGATTTACTTCGGCCCGAGCACTCAGACACTCGGCGAGAACACGACCCGCCCGGCCACGCAAATCACCCTGCCAGGCCTTCTCGGCAAGAACAATGGCCTCATCGAGGTCGCCCGCACGCAGCACGGATTCGGCCTTGACCATGTTCACGTTGGCGTCGAGGAGAGTCTCGAGCCGGGTCTTCTCCTCGGCACTGGCGAGACCGGCGATCCGCACTCCTGCTGTGTCGAACTGTGCTTTTCTGATGAGATCTTCGATCTCGATAACCTCGTTGCTTACCGGCGCCAGCGCATGACCCGGGGCCGGACGATGGACGACTCTATCCGGGGGGCATTCCTCGTCCATAAGCCTGACGAGTCGGTTGAGTTCAGGCATTTCCCATCTGACTGATGGGTCGACAAGGCCGGCCGTACGCTCGGAGAGAGCCGCCATCAGGCCTTCAAGCTCCTTGAGGTTGAGGCGCGCGACCTCGGCGTCACAGGCTGCCGTAGCCGATCGGACCGTGGCCGCCAACTTCTGTTGCAGGTCGGGACCGAATCCATCGATACGGCTCAGCGCCGCTGCCGCCGCCTCGGTACCGGGCGCCCCCTCGACGATGCCGGAATACAGTCGTACAGCGGAGCCGTAGGCCAATTGTGTCCTCGCCATCCGTCCCGCGGCCTCGAGCATCTGGCCGGCGTTGTCAGCGTTTACCCTGACGATCCCGCACACAGCAGCATCCACGACGACATCATTCATCGCGCTCCCGACGTTGGTCACCAGACGTCGAACCTGAATCGAAACGTAGACGTTTCCCCCGATCGTATATGCCAGGGAACGGAGCTCTGACAGCTGGTCCTCGAGGTCGGCGACAGCATCTGGCAGTCCATCGCAGCCCGCACCCCCGTCAATCGTCTCCTCGACCTGCGCCACCTGCCATTCGAGCCTGATACAGGCATCTCTGGCGGAGTTCGCCTCCTGCGACGCCCTCTCGTCGAATGCTGCCTCGAAATCGTCCAGGGTCTTTGTCGCATGCGCGAGGCTCGCGCCGTCCACCACAAAAGCGATGGCGCGGTCGACGGCGCGGTACTGTTCGACAGGCATGACCTCGGTCGCACCCCTGGCCTCGAGGCCCTTCAAGCGCGCCTGCAAAACACTCGTATTACGCCCAGACGGAGACATCCGCTGAGGAGGCCGCGCAGCGGAGAAGCTCACCGACGCCATGAGCAGGGTCAGATAGACGATGCGGTATTTCATATCTTTCTGGTTTCCATCCTAGCCCGGCGCCTTGATGGCATGCGAGAAGTCGTTCGGGAAC
>CAZCEX010000151.1:0-8921 GCA_964497785.1 uncultured Thermoanaerobaculia bacterium
CGTCCTGTGTACATCCCCGGTGCGGCGCTATTGGGAGTTTTCAGGTCGATCGAGCCGGTGGCCGAACGGCCCGCCCCGACACCGGCCCCGACACCGGCGCCAAAGCCGACACAATCTACAGCCCCGACCCCTCCTCCAGCTTCTCCGGTCCTGGCGGGATCTCCCGGAGATCCGAATACAAGTCAGATATCAGGCGCCCTCGGCTTCGGTGTCGACAAAGACGGGCAGTACGCGCTGTACCGCCTGCGCCGTGGAGAGGCGCTTTACTCGGCCGTAGTCGTGCGTTTCACCGGCCAGCTCCATGCAGCGCAGGTCAACGAGACTGCGCTCGAGATCGCCCGCCGATCTGGGATCGCGGACGTTACCGATATTCCCATCGGCTACTCAATCAAGATTCCACTCGACCTCGTTCTGCCGGAATTCCTTCCCGAGGGCCATGAAAGAAGGGTGGCCTGGGAGAAGGAGAAGAAGGAGCTCGCTGGTTTCCTCGAAGTGGTTCACGCTGCCGACCTCAGCGGTGTGCACGTGATCCTCGATGCGGGTCACGGCGGCAAAGATACCGGAGCTGTTGTCGGTGGAGTCTGGGAATCAACTTATGTTTACGACATCCTGTGCCGGACCAAGGACAACCTTTCCCGCCACACCAAAGCGACGATTTGGACGACGATCCGTGATCGCAGCCGCGGTTACGACGTGCCGGATACCGGCCGGCTTCGCCAGGACCGCGACCAGTACTTGCTGACCAGTCCGCAGAATCAGCTCGAGGACTCGACTGCCGGGGTACACCTCAGGTGGTACCTGGGTAATGACATCATCCTCGACCGTATCCCCGACGGCGTTCCGGCATCGAAGGTGGTGTTTGTCTCCATCCACGCCGACTCGCTCCACCCGTCGGTCCGGGGTTCAATGGTCTATGTCCCGTCGCGCCACCTGCGCCCCGCGAGCTACCGGGCTCAGGCTAAGGGTATCGACAAGCACCAGGAGTACCGTGAGCATTCAACGGTGAAGCTCTCTTCGACGTTTGCCTCCCGAGCGGAGGCCTCCTCTCGCCACCTTGCCGGCGAAATCGTCGACAGCTTTCACCGCAACCTATTGTCGGTGCACCAGAACAAGCCGGTGCGGGATCGGGTGCTGCGTGGGCGGCGCAGCTACGTGCCGGCAGTGCTTCGTTACTCACTTGCTCAAAACGCTGTCCTTGTCGAGTGCGTCAACATGGCAAACGACGATGACCGAGACAACCTGCTCGACCATGAGTGGCGGGAGCGCTTCTCCCGTGCCCTCGTCGAAGGCATTGCTTCAGCCTTCAACGGAGACTAACCCGAAGCAGTCTCCAGAAATCGATATCGAGGGCGCCGAACAGGGCGGGGAGGCGGTGAAGTGGAAGACCGATGACCGTCTGCGGCGAGCCATCGACTGAATTGATGAACAGGCTTGCGGCGCCCTGAACCGCATAGGCACCCGCCTTGTCGAGGGGCTCGCCGGTCTCGACGTACCAACGAATTGTCGCCTCGTCGATGGCTGCAAAACGGACGACGGCGGTGTCAACGAGGGACTGACTGCGCCCGGAGTGGGCGAGGGCCACCCCGGTGTGAACCAGGTGTTCGCGGCCAGAAAGGCGGCGCAACATGGCGGCGGCCTCCTCCGGCCCATGCGGCTTTCCGAGCGCATCGCCATCCTGGGCCACCACGGTGTCGGCGGCGAGCACGGGAAGCGTGTGTAGGCTGGCGATGTGTTCTGCCTTGTCACCGGCGGCCCGGCGGGCAAAATCGGCCGGTGATTCACCTGCGGCGCGGACCTCCTCGACGTCCGCCGGCTCGACCAGGTAGCTCAGACCGAGCAGGTCGAGCAGGTCGCGTCGGCGTGGGGACGCGCTGGCGAGAATGAACGAAGGATCGGTGGTTTCCGCCATTAATTCAGGCTTCGGACCAGGGAGGAGTCAGGGGTTCCGTCGGCAGGTGTGTGCCGAAGATCTCCGGTGTTGCTGCGGTGAGCCGAAGAATCTGACCGTCTTTCGGATGTGGAAGCTCGAGCGCCCAGGCGAGGAGGACCGGATAGGGCACGCCGGCGGCTGCTCCCCCGTAGAGCCTGTCGCCGAGAACGGGGTGACCGAGGTGGGCGAGGTGGACCCGGACCTGGTGAGTACGTCCTGTCTCGAGCTCGCACAAGACCGTGGCGTTGTGATCGCCTCGCGCCAGGATCTTCACCGAGGTCCTTGCCGGGCGTCCGCGTGCATCGACCCTGAAGCGCCATTGGGACGTCGGGTCGCGGCCGATCGGCTGATCGATGACCTGACTATCTTCCTCCGGGTTTCCAAGCACCACTGCAAGGTAGAAGCGGCGGACTCGACGCTCCCGCCAGGCGCGGTCAATGGGCGGGAGCGCCTGTGGTGAGCGGGCGAAGACCACGAGGCCGGATGTCAATCTGTCGAGGCGGTGGATGAGGCGGAGGAAGGGTTGTTGTCCTTCGCGCAGGGCCAGGTTGAGCAGCACTCGCTCGTCGAGTGCCAGGTCTTCCGGGTGAGAGTTTTCGGCTGGCTGCGACAGGACACCATTGGGTTTGTCGACCACCGCAATCCAGCGGTCATCGTGAACGAAGTCCACCGGTTCGGGTCGCCAGGGTTGCTTGCCGAGCTCGGTTTCGGGCAGGAGAAGATCGATGGCGTCACCCGTTTCGACGGTTCTTGATTGCACCCTGAGGGGGCTTCCATTACGCCACACCGACCCATCACCGATGAGAGCGCGGCAGCGACGCCGAGACAGGCCTGTAGCCTCGGGGAGGAACAGGTCGAGACGTTTCCCGGACTCGCCTGAAGGTACGACCAGGCGGGTCATCCCGGTTGTGCCGCGCGTCATATTTCTGGCCGGTCGGGGCTGGAAGCCGGAAGGGCGCGTGTGCGAGCCCACGACCGGATTTCCTTAATCTGCTCCTCCATGGTGCGGGACAGAGGGATCGTCTTGCCGAAGGCGCTCAAGAGAACGTTCTGGCTGACCTGCTCGTTCTGTGCCTGGGCGGTGATCCTGGCCTGAATAACAGCCTGTTCGATCTCGGCCCCATTCCAACCGCGGGAAGCCGAGGACAGCAGCATGAGGTCGTAGGTGGCCGGGTCGAGACCGATGCGTTTGAGGTGGATGGTGAGAATTTCTTTTCGTTCCTCGTCGTTCGGCAGATCAACGAAAAATACCTGGTCGAACCGTCCTTTGCGGATGATCTCCGCCGGCAGCAGGTGGATGCGGTTGGCGGTTGCCGCCACGAAGACCTGAGCGCGGTGCTCCTGCATCCAGGTCAGAAAGGTCGAGAAGATTCGCGTGATGGATCCGCTCTGGCCTTCGTGATAACCGGCGACGCCCATCTCAATTTCATCGATCCACAATACCGCTGGGGCCAGTGACTCGACCGCCTCGAGGGCACGATGGAAGACCCATTCCGCAGAACCGAAGTTACCGGAAAATACGAGGTTCATATCAAGACGAAATAGGGGCAGACGCCACTCCTGGGCAATGGCCTTGACTGCCAGGCTCTTGCCGCACCCCGAGATTCCCATGAGGAGAACGCCCTTCGGCGCCGGGACACCTTTGTCGCGGGCCTCCGGGAGGAAGAGGCTGTGGCGCTCACGGACCCAGTCCTTGAGCTGGTCCAAGCCGCCGAGATCGGTCAATGAATCATCTGGCGAGACGAACTCGAGAATGCCTTCTTTGCGGGAGATCTGTTCCTTCTCGTTGAGCACCGCTGAAAAAAAGGCGTTGTCGAGCACTCGGTGGCGGTCGACCAATCGGCGCAGTACGTGCTCGGCTTCCGTAAGGCTCATCCCTCTGAGCGCCGTGACCAGCCGCTCGATGACTTCTGGTTGAGGCTTGCGGGCGGCTGTGAGGCCCTTGACCAGATGGCGGACCTCAGTGTCGTCGGGAAAAAGAGAGATCACGATGTAGGTCAGCGGCTTGAGGCTTTCCGGAAGAGCTATTGACGAGGTGATGAGGAACAAGTACCGGCCGGTGTGGCGCACTCCCATGGCGGTGTCGCGCAGCCGGCGGAGCACCTTTCGGTCCTCGAGCAGGTCTTCGAGGTCCTTGAAAAGATAGAAACCCTTCGGCGCGTCATCACTCGCAACCCAGGCCATGGCCTTCATCGGGTCTGAAAGGCGAGGTTCGGCTTTAGTACCAAAGCCGTCGACGCAGTTCCAGACTGATACAGGGAGGGCCTGAGGTCGCGCCCCGGAGGCGAACTGCTCGAGGAGCCGTTGCATTCGCTCCTCCTCGAGGCTGACGAGTACTGTGAGGGGATAGGCCGAGGCAAGCGCGGTACGAATCTGGTCGAGAGTCGATCTCATGCGTGCAATTGTACTCGGAGTTCAGGAGCCAAAGGCCGCAAACCTTCCTTGACTGCCCGGCTTTTTGAAATGCTGACCCTTATCCTCCGGCATTCAGAAGCGACCGCGCCGCATTCGCCTCTCGCGCGTCTGGTGCGAGCTTGAGAAAACGATCCATGTCGAGCAGCATCTCTTCGGTCTTGCCAAGTTCCTTCCACACCCTGCCGCGGTAGTAGTAGGCGTGGGCGAGGCCGGAGTCGGCATCCAGAGTTCTGTTGAACGCGTCACGGGCCGCCGCCCAGTTGCGCTGGTAAGTGAAGGTGAGGCCGATTTGATACTCGGTCATCGCCGGCTTGAAGCCCTTCTCCAGGGCCTTACCGAGGTGATTGCGTGCGCTGTCGAACTGCCCGAGCCGAACCAGGGAGGCGCCGAGCCAGTACTGTGCGCGGGAGTCGTTCGGGTTGGCGTTGACGATTATCTGGGCTCGGTCACGAGCCTTCTCCCAGCCTTGCTTGGCGGCGTCGGATCCGCCCTTCCACGATTGCACCTCGCCGAGGAGGTAGGGGGCTACAGGGTCTTTCGGGTCCGCCTTCGACGCTGCGTCGAGTGCCGTCATCGCCTGGTCGAATTGGCGCTCTTGAGCGAGTAGGTAACCCCAAGCTGCGTCATAGTATGGGCTGCCCTGGTACTGCTGCTTTTGTTCTTCCAGAGTCTGGCGCGCCTTGGCGTGGCGCCATGCCGCGAGATCTGGTTGAACCCCGTCCGCAAACGCCTTGGCGGGGAGGGAGTCTGGTTTCTCTTCGGCTGGTGGCGGCTCCTCGGGTGGGGGAGTGGGCTGACCTTCGGGCAGTCCGCCAACGTCCTCACCGGGACGCCGGGTGTCATCACCACCCCTTTGCGCGGCGACGAAGCCGGTTGACATGAGCAGGATGAGCAAGCAGGTCATGGCGATGATTCTGTGGTTCACTGGATTGTCCTCCTCGCGCGGTGAGAACCGCTTCCAATGAGTATACGGAACGCCGGTTTCTATTGTTGGTGTACCCTGCCTCCATGAGCCAGGCTCGGGTCCTACACCACGCCACACGGATGGCGGCCGTGACGATGGTGTCGCGGGCCACAGGCTGGGTGCGGGACAAAGTCCTGTTCTGGGCGCTCGGTGCAGGGGACATCAACGATGCGTTTCGTGCGGCGAACCGGATTCCAAACGCATTCAGGGCGCTGCTGGCGGAAGGTGCTCTTCATGCGGCCTTCGTCCCTGCGCTCTCCCGGCTCGCAGGGCGCGAAGAAAGGCGCCGTGAGGCTTCGGAGCTGGTTCGTGGCCTGCTCGCCGTACTCCTCTTGATTCTCGCTGTCGTGGTCGGCGGCGGCATGCTTCTTGCCCCCTGGCTCGTGAAGCTCTTCGCCCAGGGATATGGCGCCACTCCCGGCAAGCTCGAGCTGACGGTCGTCATGACCCGGTTGATGTTCCCCTATCTGGCCTTTATTTCGGTGGCTGCCCTCCTGCAGGGGGTCCTCAATAGCCACGAACGATTCCTCTTACCGGCCGCGACCCCTATCCTCTACAACCTCTCGCTGGCGGGTGTAGCCTGGCTGGTCGTCTCCAGGGCGTACGACCCGGCGCCGTGGCTGTGTGCCGGTGTTCTCGTCGGTGGTTTGCTGCAGGCGGCCGTTCAGTGGCCGGCGGTGCGCCGACTGGGCTTTCGTCTGCGACCAATCATCGCCGGATTCCGCGATCCGGCGGTACGCCGAGTCCTCCTGCTCATGCTGCCCGGCATTCCTGTGCTCGGCATCAATCAGCTCAACCAGCTCGTTTCGACGAGATTCGCCTCATTCATCGGCGAGGGGGCGGTGACGGTCACCTACGGCGCTTATCGCATTACCGAGCTGATGTTTGGCGGGATCGTTATCCAGCTAACGACCGTTCTCCTGCCTGTACTGTCGCGGCAGCTCCGCAGCGACCCGCAGCAGGCGCCCAAGACCCTTGTCGATACGATGTCCTTGGTGAGCTTCGTGACCTTGCCGACAGCGACATTCCTGTGGTTACTTCCCGCCCCGATCGTTGGTCTGGCATTCGGGGGCGGCCGATTCGGCCCTGAAGCAGTGGTCCTGACCGCCGCTACTCTCTCCGCCTATGCTTTCAGCCTCGTCGGCCTCGGCCAGGCAAAGGTCATGGCGAGTGCCTTCTTCGCACAGCGGGATACCAGAACACCGATGTTCTGCAGCTTTCTTTCGCTGGCGTTGTTTACTTGCGGATGTGCGGTGTTGGCGCCGCGTTCAGGGGCGCCCGGGATAGGCCTCGCCAATACGATCGCGGTCGTGAGCTACGGCCTCGCCCTGTCGTGTATGTACGGACTTCGTTTCGGATTCAGTGGAGTCGGCACAGGTCGTTTCGTTCTTCCTCAATGCCGGCAGGTCGTCGGTTGCTTCGCTCTGGGGCTGGTGGCACATTGGGTCGCGCCATGGCTCGCCGATGTCCAGACCACCTCGCTCGTTGGCCTGATCAGGGTCCTGATGGTGGTCCTTGGCGCCGGGGGCGTCTACGTAGGCGTCGTGGCGGCACTGGGTGGGCGCGAGATTGCGGCCATGTGGGCAGGGCTGACGCGGAGGGCCGAGCCGTGAAGATGGTGATTCAGAGAGTGTCGCGCGCCTCAGTACGGGTCGAGGGTCGCACGGTTGGATCGATCGAGACCGGGTTCCTCGTTCTGGTCGGCCTGGAAAGGGGAGACGGCAACGCCCAGGTCGAAACTGCGGCGGGCCGGGTGGCGACGCTGAGGGTGTTCGAAGATTCAAACGGGCGAATGAACCTTGGTCTGGACGAGGTCGGTGGGGCTGTTCTCGCCGTTTCGCAGTTCACCCTGGCAGCGTCGATCCGTAAGGGCCGGCGGCCCGGTTTCGACCGCGCGATGCCTGGACCCGAGGCCGAACCGATGTTCGAGCTCTTCGTTGATCTCTTGCGGGCGAAAGGAGTGCCCGTGGCAACCGGCGTGTTCGGGGCCATGATGGAGGTCGATCTCGTGAACTCGGGTCCGGTGACTCTGATTTGGGACGGTTGAACTGGAACTGTCGGCACTATTTTCGTATCATGTCGCCAGTGAGGCCTGTGACCCCCGTTTTTCATCAGCATTCAGCTGCCACCGTAGGAGCCGCCAGAAGGGCGTTCGATTGCGGCGTGCGCCTGCTTGTGGTGCTTGTGCTCTGCGCGGGCTTTGGCCTGCCGGCGTTGGCGACTGGGGGGGGTGGGCGGAAGCCACCGTCGCCCGATCTGGTACTGAGAACCCTCGATGGTGCGGAGAGTCTTCAACTCAAGGCCCTCCGAGGGCACCCCGTGCTGCTGAGCTTTTGGGCGAGCTGGTGTGGTCCGTGCAGGGAAGAGCTGCCAAAGCTCGCCGAGCTCGCCATGCAGCTTGGAGACGATGGATTTTTCCTGGTGGCCGTGAACGTCGACCAGGTCCCTACAGTCGGCCTCGAGTTTCTGAAGCGCTATAAGATCTCCGTGCCCGCCTTCCAGGTGACTCGAGGCGAACTGGTCTTGATGGGCGTCGATGCTCTGCCGACCAATATCCTGCTCGACAGCGATGGTGAGGTCGTGAAGGTTTTTAAGGGTTTTGAACCTTCGCTCATCGATGAGATCCGGCGGTTGTTGGAAACGATGCGGCCGGTAGCCACGAGCCCAGCGGACGGCTCCTAAACGATGGCGCGAGTCCGCCGCAGACGGTCTCTGAGGGTGATCGCTGTGGTGCTGATTGCCGCAGCGTCGAGCGTCGGGTGGAGCGGTCGCACGACGCGTCACGTTGTGTGGTCGGCGGTCGAGTTTCTGCCACCGGATCTTGCTTCCCTGGTGCGCCTCAACCACCGTCGGTTCGATGTTGGTATCGCACGTGGTTTGGCATCAGACGCGGCTTGGCGTGCCGGGTATCCCGGTAAGGTGGCCGAGGCCCTCGATGCCGAGGCGCGGCGGTGTGCGAGTGACCTCAAGGCGCCTATTCCTCTCGACGACCTGATTGAAAACCTCGGCGTGATGGCGGTCCGTGTGCTCGACGCCAACGATCCGCTCGCGGTCGCGCACGACGATCCCAGAGAGGCTCTGTACGCAGCGGACTACTACCGCTACGTCGACTCAATTCTCGATCGTGTCCGACTTGTCTACTACGGGCCCGACCCGAGGCTGTCTCCCGGGTCAGGGGTGTCGGCGACCATAGACGGCACGTTGACGAGAAGCCGCAGCCTCTACCTTCATATCGGGGCGGAGTTCTACCGGACAGGAGATCTTCGTAGCTCGGCAGCCTTCGACGATCGATCGGTCGCCTTCGGCGTTGCCGGCGTCGCGCTGTCGCGGGGCCTTACCGATTTTGCAAACCTCGGGGGATGGATCTGGGGTGGCGGCGGTGGGCTGGTCCCAAAACCGCGTCCAACCCCGCGGGGTCACACCGGCCCGACGGTCATGGTGGCGCCGAGACTCGATGGTGGGTTTGAGGAAGACAGGGCCCCCAAACGCGGTGCCCCGGCAATGCCCGGCGGCAGTCTGGGCCTTCCGCCGCCCTGATCGCCTTAACTCGGCCCGTATGCTGGGGGCGATATTAGGGCATTTGAAACGCAAAGGCGCGAAGGACGCAAAGAA
>CAZCEX010000152.1:0-8866 GCA_964497785.1 uncultured Thermoanaerobaculia bacterium
GGTGCGGGCGACTCGATTGAAGGAGAAGGATAGGACCGGGAGAGAGAGCCCCTCAGAGACCGCTTCAACGGATTCTGGTCCCGCAGGCGCCGTGGCGATGAGCCCCAGGGATTCGATCCCGACGGCCATAACGAGGGTCGCGATCGCCACCGGCAGGGCGCTGGCGTCGAAAAAACGTGTGCCGAACTGCAAAACGGCGCTGCGGTCGGGCCATTCATCGTTGCTGGTGCTGCGCAATCGGTGAACCCGCCACACGACCACGAAGGCGAAGATGGCCGGTACCGAGTACAGAAGGTCGCGAATGCTGCCGGGAATGTAGGCGAGGGACATCAGCGGTGGCACGAACCCGATCAGGTCGGTGAATGGCGGCATTACGCGATGGAGCCCGAGGCCCGCGATTGTCAGCACGGCGAGAGTCAACCACGGCCATGGGCCCCACATTCGGCGGTTGACCTCGGTCGTGAGTGGGTTCTCGCGCCAGTCGGTCGCCGCTCCCAAGATCGACCGAAAACCGAGGACCACGGCCTGACGGTACTCTGGGATGTTCACGTTCTTTTTGCCTCCATGTAGCATCAGGGTACCGTGACCGGACCACGATTCCCAGCGCAGGAATACTCGTTGCGGCGGCATGTCCCCTCTGACACGCTCTTCATTGGAGGATCTGAGTTCGGTGATGCGTCGATCTGTCGTCGTGGTTCGGCAGTTGGGAGGGCGTGTTACCCTCGCGCGTCGAACGCTGTCAATCGGAGGTGGGCTGTGACCCTGAGACCTGTTGTCGTGATGTTCGTATTTGGGTTTTTCTTCGCCGCAGTGGGAGGGACCGAACCGATCGACTCGCTGAGCGCTGAGTCGGTGGCACGGACCTTTGTTGCCGAACGCAGTACCGAGCACGTGGTCGTCGGTCATACCGAGCTTCTCGGTGCGAGCGGGCGGGTCGTGCTCCATGTCTTCGCCCTCGAGCCAGCCGGTTTCGTGCTGCTTGCCGGGGACTCGACATTGCCGCCGGTCATTGGTCATTCCCTGCGGAATGCTTTCCCGGTCGAGGGCAAAGCCTTCGACCAGATCGGCCACCTGCTGATCGCCGACGTCGAGCTGCGGCTCGAGCAGGCGCCGCGATTGCCCCGGGAGCGCCTCGAGGAGCGTCGGTATGAGTGGCAACGGCTGGAGGCTGGAAGGGCTGAAAAGCATGGGCTGGACTACTGGCCGCCGGCCGGAGCCACCAGCACCGGCGGCTGGGTCGAGGTGCAGTGGAAGCAGAGCGCACCTTACAGCGACGACTGCCCGGTCGACCCGAGCAGCGGCACCCGCAGCGCCGCCGGCTGCCCGGCGGTGGCGATGGCGCAGATCGTCGACCATCACCGCTCGACCAACCACACCCGCCTCGACGACGGCGACGACTACTACCACAGCTACGGTGGCCGAAACTACTGGATCGACAACGACTGGCAAGCCCGCGACTTTCCGTCTTTCCCCGCACTGGCGAGCTCGCTCGATGCTCTCGACGGCCTTTACCGAGCCGGGCAGTCGGCGGATGCAGCCGGCGCTGCCGCGCTTGTCTTCGCCTGCGGCGTGGCCGCGCATCAGGTCTACGCCTCGTCGGGGTCGGGGACTTTCGGAGTGGCTCAGGCCGTGCAGGCATACGATCGTTTCGGATACTACGGCTTCGAGCTTCTCGACGAAAACGACGCCGATCTCTATCCGCGTATGGAGCAGAACATGAAGGACGGCCGACCGGTACACCTTGCGGTTGTCGATCCGGGTTGGTCCACTGGTCACAACGTCGTCGTCGACGGTTACTGTTCGGATGGGACCTTTCACCTGAACTTTGGATGGGGCGGGCCCAACGACGGCTGGTACGACCTGCCCGACGAGATGCCCTACGGGCTGACCGTCGTCGAAGGTGCGATCGTCGACCTCGTCACGTTTCTGTTCAGCGACGGGTTCGAGGTGGGCGACATATCTGTTTGGGGTGACTGAAAAGCGAGCCTGGAGCATATGTTTGTCTCTGGTTTTGCTCGTCCAGGAGATGAGCAAAACCAGAGACAAACATATGCTATGAATAGGAGACTCGCGGTAACATGATCATTCTATGTACCCGAGCGCCTTGAGTTTCTCTTCGGTTTCGTCATCGATTTCGACCGATAGTGTTTCGGGCTCGGGCCTCGCCGCGAGTCGTTCTTCGAGGGCGGTGCGCAGGCGTTTTCTCACGCCGCGATTGGCGCTGCCGACGTCATGATGCTCTCCGGGATCTTCCCGGAGATTCAACAGCCGGAAGGGGCGCCACAAAGCACCGATCTTGACGGCTGCGCGGCGCGCTAATGACTCACCGCGCATGGTGTCTCGATTGAAAAGCTTGCTCGGGTAGATTTTCCACTCGCCGGTTCGCAGGGACGAGTATCGGAAACCTGTGTCGGAGTCTTGTTGGCTGACGGCGGCGAGGTCCGCCGGTGTGCATGCTTCGACGACACGCCTGAGGTCGGTGCCCGTGAACTGCTCCACCGGATCGAGGCCGAGAGTCCCGGTGATCGTCGGTGCGACGTCGATGAGGCGAACTTGGCTGTTGATGCTCTGCCCGGCCGCCCACTTTTGTGGGAACTTGACGAGCAAAGGCACTCGCAGGAGCTCGTCATAGAGGGTGTGGGAGTGCCAACCGACGACGCCGTGCTCGCCGAACTCTTCGCCGTGGTCGGAGGTGAAGACGATGAGGGTGTTGTCGTAAAGACCGGCCTCCCGGAGATAAGCGACGAATCTGCCGAAGCCGGCGTCGGTCGACCGGATCTCGGCGTCGTAGCAGGCGAGGATGTGCTCGAGATCGCCTTGCCCGAGCTCGACCTCCCCCGAGTTGATGCGGTCTATCAGCTCGTTCGAGATCGTCGGCGGCAGGTCGCCCTCGTAGCCCGACTCGAGCTGCGCGAGTATCTCCGGTTCTGGGGTGTAGGGGCTGTGAACCTCGTAGGTGTGGAGGAAGAGCAGGAACCGCTCCGGCTGCTCGGACTCGAGCCACTCGACGGCGGCCTCAACGGTATTGTTGAGCGTATCCGCCTGCCGTGGCTCTTCGTATCGATCAAAACCTTGTGCGATTCCGTACGCCGGCGCCAGCTGGCCGCCACCAGTGAACGCGGCCGTTGCCCATCCGGCGTCGCGGAGGACCTCTGCGGTGGTGATGATTTCTTCGGGCAACGGTGTTGAGAGCCCGTACGACGCCCCGTGGTGAGAGGGGAGGAGTGAGGTCAGAAGCGACGCGTGAGAGGGCAGGGTCGATGGCGCCTGCGCTATCGTATTTTCGAAGATTACCGCGTCGCCAGCGAACCGGTCGATCTCGGGGCTCGTTGGTACCGGATTGCCGTAACACCCGAGCCGGTCGGCACGGAGGGTGTCTACCGAGACGATCACCACGTTGGCGGGGGAGGAGACAGCAGAAATATCCGGAAGCCCATCAGTGCTCGGAGCCAGCGGAGGTGCCTCCGGGGCGCATCCCGCGAGCAGGAGGACGGTCAGGAGCACAGCGGTGTGGCTCGAATACTTCACGGCCCGAGAGTATAGCCGGGGATCGGTGGTTTCGGTCTTTGAGCCGACTACGCCCAGACAACTTCGAAAATGCGAGGCGGCTACAATAGAGGAGGACGTGTTGATGTCGAGGTGGTCTTCTGTCGTGCTCTTGGTTCTGGTGGGGCTTGGCGCCTGCGGCGCCCCGCAGCCGCGAGTGATCGTGCTCGGGATCGACGGACTCGATCCCGCAACGATTGATTTGATGATGGCCGAGGGCCAGCTTCCGAGCTTTGCGCGTCTGCGCACCGACGGGTCATATGGCTTGCTCAGGGCAGCGCCGCCGCTCCTCAGCCCGGTGCTGTGGACCACAATCGCCACGGGCAAGGGGCCGACCGAACACGGTATTGGCCACTTCGTAGCCGTCAAACGTTCCGACGGCGCCGAGCTTCCGGTGACCAGTGCCATGAGAAAGGTCAAGGCGGTGTGGAACATCGCCTCCGAAGCCGGCCTGGAGACGGCTACGGTCGGCTGGTGGGCGACATGGCCTCCCGAGAAAGTCAACGGCGTGGTGGTCAGCGACCACACGTGCTACCACTTTCTCTTTCCGGAAGGTCAGACCGGCGGTGCTGGCACGGGTGTGACCTATCCGCCGGATCTTCAGGGCTCGATCGCCCACCTCATCCGGCGGCCCGGAGATGTGGGCATCGAGGAGGCGAGCCGCTACATCGACGTCGCGGCTGAGGAGTTCGACCGGAGCTTCGATTTCTCCAACGACGTCAGCCATTTTCGTTGGGCGTTGGCCACAGCGGCCTCATACACAGACGTCGGCCTCGATCTGTGGCAGAAAAACCATCCCGACCTGCTGATGGTCTACATCGAAGGGACCGACTCGATATCCCACCTCTTCGGTCATCTTTTCCGCGCCGACGGTCTGGTGGGGGATCTGGCTGAGCAGCAACGACGGTACGGTCGCGCTGTCGAGGAGGTCTATCGCTACGCCGATGAAATCGTCGGGCGGTTCCTGGAGGTCATGGACGACGAAACAACCCTGCTGGTGATGTCGGATCACGGGTTCAAGCTCGGTGAGCTGCTCGACGATCCAACCATGACCCGAGACATCAGACGGGTCAGCGAACGCGATCATCGCGAGCACGGGATTCTCTACATGTACGGTAACAACGTGCGGCGGCAGGCACGAATAAACGGGGCGGTGCAGATCGACGTCACGCCGACGATCCTTACCCTGCTCGGACTGGAACCGGCGCTCGATATGTCAGGCAGGGTGCTTGCCGAGGCGCTTGACCTCGAGATCCCGGCGCGCGAGATTGCGACGTACGAGGATGGCGCGTCCGGTCAGTCAGCGACAGCACAGGACGGCGTTGTCAACGATCAGATCAGGGCCCACCTCGAAAGCCTCGGATACCTGGAGGGCGCCACCGACTCACCCAGCGGCGACCGCACCCTGGCCGCCCTGCACTTCGAGGCCGGGCGTTACGAGGAGGCCGCCGAGATGTACTCTCGGTTCATTCAGGAGAACCCCGACGACGAAGCACTTCATGCGAGTTTGTCAGGGTGCCTGGGCGCTATGGGCAGGTATGAGGAGGCGCTAAAAGCTCTGAACCGCGAGCTTGAGCTCAACCCGATCAGTGTTGAAGCCCACCACAATCGGGCGGTGATCCACGAGCGCCTCGGAGATATCGACGCGGCCGTTGCCGATTATCGGACCGCCCTGCGTTACATGCCCGATTATGAGCCTTCTATTCGTGCCCTCGTTCGTCTCACAGGCTCGGCCGATGTCAGAGCGCCGCAGAGCAGGGCCGAAGCCCAGGCCGCCGACCTCGCCCAGCAGGCCAGCGAGCTGGCACGCCGTGCCGCCTATGGCGAAGCCATGGCCCTGCTCGATCGGGCGGCCTCACTGGCGCCAGCCTACGTGGTGGTGTACCAGTATCAGGCCAACGTGGCTTTCTTGATGGGCGACTACAACAAGGCCGAGGCAGCCCTCGAGCGAGCGATCGAGCTCGAACCAGACAATGCCCTGTTTCGCCGTAACCTGGCCGATGTCAGGAGAAAACAAGACCAGCCGTAGGTTTTTAAAATGAACCTTTGCGTTCTTAGCGTCTTTGCGTTTCAACTGCCCTATATGGCCTTCTGATCGCCACTCACGATCGATCTGACTCAACGGGACAGGCGTGCGTTAGTTCGCCGGCGCCACCAGGCGTCCCTCTCGATCGAACTCGACCATGGAGTTTCTCTTGAAAGTCCGTCCCTCGATGACGTGGCCCTTTGAGAGGGTAGCGAGGCGCAGGCGGCCGTTGTCGTGGAAGTGGGTCCCACCTCCCGTACCGGAAAAAATTGCCATGAAATGCCACTTGGCGCAGGGTATTCCGTCGATGATCTCATCCTCGGCCAGCCAGGCAAGGCGAAGAATGCCGTTGGGGTGAAAACAGGTCATGAAGTTGTGGCCGGAGCCCCGGCAGAGGTGGTCCTGGATCTCGGTGGTCTGTTGCAGGAAACACCAGTCGAAATCACCTTCTGGAGTGAACGTGACGACGGTTCCCCCCGGTAGCTCCTGGCCGTTCACGGTGGCGTCGTGGGCCAGGGCGCAGGACTCCAGCTTGCCGTTCGAATAGGTATCGATCATGCCGGAGCACGGTACCCCCTGGATTTCGACGATCGCACCGGCGTCTGCAGTCCTCGTGCTGCCTCCGAGACGGTCCTCGTTGCCGCGATCTCCGAACAGAATCAACAGAGCAAAGACGATTGCGGCGCCCACTGCCAGAGATGTGAAAACGGTGGTGCGTAAATGGGGAGAGACCATTTTTTCTTCTCCGCCTCCGCCGAGGAGGAGGCAGGCCGCTGAGCACACCAGAGGGGTGACGAAGAACAGCCACAGGGCCGTCTGCACCGAACGAAACTCGTAGAGGTCGAAGAACAGAATCGAACCGGCGACAATCAATATCAGGATAGTTGCGACGACTCTGGGGTACCACAAGGCAAGCTTCGCTATACCCACGAAAAGGCCCGCGATCACGACTCCGGCGAGCGCTCCCCAACTCAGCCCTGCCTCGAGGATGATGAAGAGCCCGAGGAACACCCCGATGGCGCCGATGATGGTTGCGCCTGCCTTACGGTACTCCCCGCCCATCACCAGCCCAGCGATGGCGCGAGAAGCGAGGCCGATGATGATCAGCTCATAAAGCTCCTCCGCCCTCTCACCTCGGGATACTCTCCAGAGGGAGAATCCGACCAGGGCGAGCAGGAGGACGATGAAAGCGATATTGCCGGAACGTGAGTGAACGATGATCTGGCGCTCGTCCGCATATTGCCGGGCGAGGCCGGACTCGTGCAGGGCTGGGCGCAGCAGATAGGCTGCGACGAAGAGGAGAATGGCGAGCTCATAACCCATGAGTGCGAGTACGAGCCCTATCGCACACAGCCCACAGGCCGCGTAGAAGATCTTGTCTGGTTTAAACATCGTCGTGGTCCTCCAACTCGAAAAGTGACTCGACAGTGGTGTCGAGGGTCCTGGCGAGCAACAACGCAAGCTTCACCGACGGGGAGTAGTCACCGCGCTCGATGGCGATGACCGTCTGCCGCGAGACCGACACCATGTCGGCCACCGCCTGCTGGCTCAGCTCGCCGCGTTCGAATCGGAATTTTCTGAGATTGGTCTTCATCCTGACTCCGTCGAGGTCATGGATAATGTAAAGCCTGATTTACAGTATGTCAACTAAACTTTACATAAACGAATCTCAACTAGGCCGGCGTAGACCGTTGCCAACTGACGCTGACGCTGCTGTCTGCCCCCCCCCTCACACCAACAGCCGATGACGGCCGCCCGATTGCAGAGTATGATTGGGCAGCACAACAACAGCAGAGCACCCCGGCGTCCGTGCAAACGGCCTCTGGATGTGCTCCAGGAGGTAGACCATGCGAAGTCTCTTTTTGACGCTCCTCGTTCTTTCCCTCGGGCTCCCGGCGGGTTTGGCTCTTGCCACCACCGTCGGCGGTGATCTGACCTACGGTGGGTTGCCGGTCTCCGACACGTTCAACAACATGCAGTCCGGGGTCATGCAGGTACGGTCAATCGACCAGGGCACGACCGTCAACCACGTCTTCCCGGTGGGTGACAGCTACGAGGTACCCGCCGACCTGGCGCCCGGGACCTATCGCCTGTGGTTCCTGCTGACACCGCGACCAGAAGAGACGGGCACTACCCATTGGTCCGGCGATCTCCACCGGGCGGTCGGGCTCGTCGACGTGCCCGATCAGCCGGGCTTCGAGCTCGACGTCGATTTGCAGTTGGCGGTGCACGTCACCGAGCCTCTCGACAGCTTGACGACCTGGCCGGGGGCGACCTGTCGGGTGTGCCCCAAGGGCGCGCCGCAGCCAAGCACGTTCACCTTCGGGTGGGCCGAGGTTCCTCGCGCCGTGGACTACGAGCTTCAGATCTATCGCCGCGACTGCTCCGGGGGCCTCACTCCCGAGATCGTGCCGGTCGCCGGGACGAGCGCCGAGATCGAGCAGGGGCTGGTCCCGGGCGAAGAGTACCTGGAGATCGAGGTCCTCGCCTACGACGACCAGGAGCGCCTGCTCAGCGTTTCACCGTACATTCTGTACAGCGACGGCTGCGGCCCCTACCGCTTCACCTTCCAACCCGAGCAGGAGGGGCGGCCGATCCACGGCACGGGCCAACACGTCGCCCAGATCGCCAGCGTGGGCGGGGTGGGATCGTCGTTCTGGTCCTCGGCCCTCATCCTCACAAACCCGACCGCCGAGGACATTACCACCGCCGTCTACTACACGCCACGGGATGCCGAAGGCTTGATCGCCTACCAGGAGGCGTCGGTCACGGTTCCGGCCGGCTCGTGCCGCGTAGTTGCCGATGCCCTCGGTACTCTGTTCGAAACGACTGGCGCTGGGGCTATTGAGATCACGTCACCCGATCTGGTCGTCGCTTCGCGAACCTCGACTCCGGCAGCAGCAGGAGGCGCCTACGGGCAGGGCCTCATGCCGATTACCGGTCGCCAGGTGCTCTCTTCGTTTGGTTCGGCCGCCGTGGCGGGTGGGGTTGTGAAAGAAGGTGGGGCCCGCACCAACCTGGTGCTCAACGAGGTGTGGGGAGAGTCGGCGACTGCCAGAGTATCGCTGATGGACCGCAACGGCGCCCTGCTCGGCGCCCGCGATTACCCACTGGCCGCCTACTCGAATCACCAGATCAACGACCTCGTTCGCGAGCTCTCGGAAAGGTCGGAGCTGTCGGAGGGCCAGATCGAGGTGAGCCTCGAGTCGGATTCGGGACGCGTGGCAGCAACGCTGTCCATCGTCGACGCCTCCGACGACCCGATCACGGTGCCGGTGTTGGTGGTGCCGTAGC
>CAZCEX010000153.1:0-8865 GCA_964497785.1 uncultured Thermoanaerobaculia bacterium
CGGTAACGACAACGATAACGGGCTCGGGCGAAAAACAAACGGTGGGCCAGGTTTTCAACGAATTTTCCGAGTGACAACTTTTCGTCAGGATTTGACCGAGGGGGATCTGGACTCTCGTTGTCTGGGTGGACCTACAACATCTCCGCAGGGGGCCGTCGCACGGCCCTGAAAACCGGTCCGGCAGCACCGATCACCGCACTTGCAGCGGCGATGACGACCACGGCGATGACAAGCCCGGGGCCTATGGCAAACAAGCTGTCCGGAACGAACGGCAGCTGACGCAAAGATCGCATCGCCGCCACGTCAGCCACCCGTGCGAAGAGCGTTCCCACAACAGCCCCGATCAACCCCGAAAGAATACCGACAATAGCTGCTTCGGTGAGGAAAAGCAGCACTACGTCGATCGCCGAAGCGCCGACCGCGCGCAGCACGGCCACCTCTCGGCGGCGCCCTTCGACGAGAAGACTGAAAGTGTGTAGAACCCCCAGGGCCGCAACCAGCACCACCGCGCCACCGACCAGGGCCAGAACGAGCATGGCAACTCCCATTACCGCAGCTGCACGCTCCGTACCGCGATCGACGACCCGATAACCCGCAGCTCGCACCGCGCCCGCCACCCGACCCAGATCCGAAGCCCTGGTGAGCACCAAAACGGCGGTGTCGTAGCCACCACCCCGGTCCCCATCACCAAACGCCTCGTTGAGGCGCTGCACCTCTTCAATGGGCAGAGTCAGACCGAGCGGCGCCGCACGGTCGGAGAACCCGACCAATTGCACACGGTCACGCAACACGGTACCTCGGGAGACGGCGGTGAACGACGATCCCCCGAACCTGACACTGGCGCCCAGGCCGATGATCGCATCCGGATTCAGCTTCGGCAGGTCGTAGGCCCGCCGCACGGTGCCGTTATAGAGCTCGACCAGGTTGCGGGCCACCACGACCGGCGCCGGCGGCCGGCAGACGCCGCGAATGCCCGGAGCGTCAACGCAGAAGAGCCCGGGGCCGCAGTCCTCATCGAGCACGCACCGCAACGCCCCGGGCACAGGAATCGGCCGTGCCGCAAACTCGAGATCACCGGTGACATCATCCGCCACGAGCAATGGGTCGATGCCGTCGATGACGACCTCCGTAACCATGCTCTGACCAAGCAACGACGCCCCTCCCGTAGCAACTGCCGGGGCCGCGAGACCCACCTTCGGAAATACCCCGCCGACGCCGCGAATCGACGCCAGCCGATCGAGGTCAACATCGTCGAGCACGTCGCTGCCGAGGCCCATGCGCAGCGGCCCCAGGTCGAGGTGCGTTCCCTTTCGGGCAACCTCCAGCCGATCGGCGGGGACCATCTTCCCGATGACGCCGCGGCGCACACCCTGGCCGAGACCGAGCAGAAAGGTGAGCAGGGCAGTGGCGATGACGATTCCGAGGCCAGCGAGACACAGACGTGCCCAAGACCTGCGAAGGTCGAGGACCAACAACCGGCGGCGTCCGGGCCTGTTCACGGCGTCACTCCGTTGGTGGCGGGTTCGAGTCGCCCTCCCTCGAGATTCAGCACCCTGTTCGAGGCACGCACGAGGTTCTCGTCGTGGGTCGCCACGACAACCGCAGTCCCCTGCTCACGCCGCACGGAGTCGATGAGAGCGACGACCTCAGCGCCGGTTTGACCGTCGAGATTGCCCGTTACCTCATCGCAGATCAGTACCGCCAACCGAGCGAAGATCGCCCGCGCGAGCGCCACCCGCTGTTGTTCCCCTCCGGAAAGACGACCCGGCAGAGCGTCTACACGGTCAGCGAGGCCAACTCTCTCGAGTGCTTCGAGGGCTCTCGCCCGCGCCACACCGCGTCCATCGTGACGAAAGACCGCCGGCAGCATCACATTCTCACCTACCGAGAGGTGGTCGAGCAGGTTGAACGCCTGAAAGACCACGCCGATGGTGAGCGCGCGGTGTCGAGCGAGCGCGCGGTCCGACAGGCGTGCAAGGTCCTTTCCGGCCACCCACACCGAGCCGCTCGTCGGCCGGTCGAGCCCGGCGATCAGGTGCAACAGCGTGGTCTTACCGGCCCCCGAACGACCGGTGATCGACACCATTTCACCCGCCGCAACCTCGAGATCGACCCCGCGCAAAACATCAGCCCCAGTATTTCGGCGACCATAACCTCGCCTGATCCTCACGAGTTTCACCAGAGTCTCTCCGGACATGGGATCATTATCCCGATGTCGAGAAGAAAAGAGAACCCAATCGGAGGCTCCATGCGTTTTATCCCATCACTGATCGTCATTCTGTCCCTGATGCCCGTGACCGCGACTGTCGCTGCTGACGACCCGAGCGAAGGCTTTGAGGCCCTCGAAGAACGGCACGACTCGCTGCGCCACGATGTCGACAGACTCTACAAAGGCATCGACGACGTACTTTGGTTTCAACGAGTTGGCGATGTTGCGGTCGTCGAAAAAGTCCGCATTTACGGGCCATCCCGCTGGAAGGAACCCGAACCTGACGGCATCGGCGCCGGCAACCCGGTGAAGTTCTACAGCTATCTCTTCACCCCGAAGGCCGACCTCGGTCAAGAAAAGCTACCGCTCCTGGTGCTTCCCCACGGCGGCGTGCACGCCGATTTCACGACCTACTACGCCCACATCGTTCGTGAACTGATTGCCCAGGGTTACATCGTCGTCGCACCCGAGTACCGGGGTTCGACGGGCTACGGGAAGGGGTTTTACGAGCTCATCGACTACGGCGGCCGTGAGGTCGGCGACTGCCTCGCAGCACGAGACTGGGCGGTAGCCAACCACCCGCGAGTCGACCCCAAACGCGTCGGAATCCTCGGATGGAGCCACGGCGGCCTCATTTCTCTGATGAGCCTGTTCGATCACCCGGACTCCTTCGCCTGCGCTTTTGCCGGCGTGCCGGTATCGGATCTCGTCATGCGCATGGGGGTCTGGGGACCTGAATACCAGAGCTACTACGACGCCGAGTACCACATCGGGCAGGCGCCGAAAGAGAACCTCGAAGAGTACAAAAGGCGTTCTCCGGTCTGGCACGTGCACAAGCTCAAAAAGCCGCTGCGCATCCATACCAACCCGCACGACGAGGACGTGACCTACATCGAGGTCGAGCATCTCATCCAGGCGCTCAAGGCCGAAGGCAAGGACTTCGAGTACGAGGTCTACGACGTGCCCGGCGGCCACAGTTTCGACCGCCTCGACACCCCCGAAGCCTGGGCGGCCCGGCGAGAGATCTACACCTTCCTCGCGCGCTACCTCGACCCGCCGAAACCCGACATCAAGTTAGGTCTCACACCGGAAGGAAGAGCGGCGCCGTAGAGAACGGCAACACTTTGCTACAGTGGGCAGACCAAACGGAGGTGATTGATGGTGCTCGGTCTTCGGCGAGGTGAAGCGCTTTCGAATGTCGATGCGGCGTGGCTGCATATGGAAGACCGGACCAACCTCATGGTCATCACGGCGGTGATGTCCTTTCACGAGCAGATCGATTTCCAGGTATTCAAAAGCCTGCTCGAGGACCGATTCATCTGCTACGACCGCTTTCGCCAACGCGTTGCCGAAGGGGGCGCCCTGTCCGGCGGGCCACGCTGGATCGAGGACGACCAGTTCAACATGAAGTCGCACCTCATCCGCCTCGGCCTACCTCAACCGGCCGGCAAGGCCGAGCTCGAGGAACTCGTATCCACCCTGGCCTCGACCCCACTGGATTACAGCAAACCACTGTGGCAGTACCACTTCATCGACAACTACCGGGGCGGCTCGGCGATCATCGGCCGCATCCACCACTGCATCGGAGACGGCATCGCCCTGATCCGGGTGCTCCTCAGCATGACCGACGACACCGCCACCCCACAAGCAACGAAGCGACGCCGTCGCCGCAGGCGCCACCGTTCCTACGCTGCCGGCTTTTGGCTCCCCGAGGTCGTGAACGAGGCGTTCTACACAGTTCGCAAGATCACGGGAAACGTCGTCGGCAGCGGTGTCGACGTGCTGACCACCCCCGGCAAGGCTTGGTCGCTGGCCAACGAAGGCGCCCACGCCGCCGGAGTACTCGCACGCCTCGCCACGATGGCGGCCGACCCGCCCACCTGTTTCAAGGGCAACCTGTCGACTCAGAAACGCTGCGCCTGGTCGGAGATCATGCCGCTCGAAGCGGTCAAGGCATTCGGCAAGAGCATTGACGCCACCATCAACGACGTACTCCTCGCGGGCGTCTGCGGGGCCCTGCGCCACTACCTCATCACGCACGGTGAAACCAACATCGACGGCATGAACATCCGAGCGACGGTCCCGGTCAATCTGCGCCCCGAAGGTCCTCCGGGTGAGCTGGGCAACCGGTTCGGACTCGTTTTCCTCTCTCTGCCAGTCGGATTGCCCACTCGAATGGGGCGCCTGCGTGAGCTCAAACGACGCATGGACGTCATCAAAGGAAGCTCAGAAGCCGTGGTGACCTTCGGCGTGCTCAACGCGATCGGCTTGGCCAGTGCCGAGATCGAGAGCCTGGCGATCGGTTTCTTCGGCGCCAAGGCCACCGCTGTGATGACCAACGTCCCCGGTCCCCGAGACGAGATCTTCATGGCCGGCAAGGCCGTGCGTTCGATGATGTTCTGGGTCCCGCAGGCGGCTCGCCTCGGGCTCGGCGTCAGCATCCTCTCCTACGCCGGGCAGGTTCGACTCGGCGTCGTCGCCGACTCCTACCTCGTCCCCCACCCCGCCGACATCATCGAGCACTTTCAGGAAGAGATGAAAAGCCTCATTGCCCGGGATGAATAGGGAATTCCTGTAAGATCCTCGTGTTGACACGGTTTGAAGCCCGGTGATTTCTCGGGCCAAAAGGAGTGGCAGGTGGCCTCTGACCCGACAATCCCCTCCCCTCTCTCTGCAATCTCGAGCCCCGAGTACCTGGATCAGCTCTACGCTCAGTGGACAGCCGATCCCGACTCCGTACCAGAGGCCTGGCGGCACTTCTTCGCCGGGTTCGAGATCGGGGCAGATAGCGCCGGCGTCGGACCCAAAGAGGACGATGCCCAATCCCGGGTGGCGAGCCTGATCTTCGGCTACCGCAGCCGCGGCCACATGAGTGCTGCGATCAACCCCCTCGAAGACCCACCTGAGCCCGATCCCGAGCTTGATCCTGAGGCCTTTGGTTTCACGCCCGAGGACAACGACCGGGTGTTCGACACCGGCCACCTCGGAATGGCCCAACGAGCCACCTTGAGAGAGATCATCGAGTTCCTGCGCGAGACCTATTGCGGAACAGTCGGCGTCGAGTACGTGCACATCCAGGACAGGGATATTCGACGCTGGTTGCAAGCCGAAATGGAGCCGAACCAGAACCGGCGCACGCTCGACCGCGAGCACAAGATCCGCATTCTCCGTCAGCTCATGGACTCGGAGCTCTTCGAGAGCTTCATCCACAGCCGTTACCAGGGCCAGAAGCGTTTCTCCCTCGAAGGCGGTGAGGGTCTGATCCCCGCCCTCCATCAGTTCATCGAGACGGCAGCCGAAAGCGGCGCCGACGAGATCGTCATCGGCATGGCCCACAGAGGCCGACTGAACGTTCTCGCCAACATCATGCACAAGCCCTACGAGATGATCTTCCACGAGTTCGAAGACAACATCCAACCGCACTCGGACTCAGGAGGGGACGTCAAGTATCACCGTGGCTACAGCTCGTTTTACGAAACGAGCGGGGGTGCTCGGGTCCACCTCAGCCTGACGGCCAACCCATCCCACCTCGAGGCGGTGAACCCGGTCGTCGAAGGCCGGACCCGGGGCAAGCAGCGGCGGCACGACGACATGGCAACCCGCAGCCGGGTCCTGCCGTTGCTCATCCACGGCGATGCGGCGTTCGCCGGCCAGGGCCTCGTCGCCGAGACCCTCAATCTGTCCCAGCTCAAGGGCTACCAGACCGGCGGCACCGTTCACATCATCGTCGACAACCAGATCGGGTTCACGACCCTGCCAGGCGATGCTCGTTCGACACTCTACCCATCAGACGTGGCAAAAATGGTCGAGGCCCCCATCTTTCACGTCAACGGAGAGGATCCCGAAGCCGTCTGCTACGTGGTCGACCTCGCCTTGCGCTTTCGCCAGCAGTTCCACCGCGACGTAGTCATCGATGTGCTCTGTTACCGGCGCTACGGCCACAACGAGGGCGACGAACCCGCCTTCACGCAGCCCGTTATGTACCAGAAGATCCGCAACCGGCCTTCGGTTCGCAAGATGTACCAGCTGCAGCTCGAAAGCACCCTCGACCTGACCCTCGACCTCAGCGCACGCATTGAGGACGAGTTCAAGGAGCGCCTCTACAACGCCTTCGCCTCCGTCAAAGAAACCTGCCCGGTCGACCTCGCGGACGAGCACGCCTTCGGCAGCCTGTGGAAGGGCCTTAACGGACCCTACTGCTTCGACTGTGTCGACACGACGGCGTCCCTCGAGAGCCTCATCCGAGTCGCCGAAGCGCTCACGACCGTCCCCGAGGGCTTCAACCTCAATAACAAGATCGCCCGCCACCTGCCCAAGAAGCTGGAGACGGTGAACTCGGGCGGAGATGTCGACTGGGCGCTCGCGGAGCTGCTCGCATATGGGACCCTGCTCACCGAAGGCTTCGGCGTGCGCCTGTCCGGCCAGGACAGCATCCGCGGCACATTCAGCCACCGCCACGCCGGGTGGTTCGATACCAGGTCGGGGCAGATCTACGTGCCCTTGAACCACATTCAGGATGGGCAGGAGCGCTTTTGCGCCTACAACTCGATGCTTTCAGAGGCAGCGGTGCTTGGATTCGACTACGGATACGCCCTCGTCGAACCGAACCTGCTCGTCATCTGGGAGGCGCAATTCGGTGACTTCGCCAACGGCGCCCAGGTCATCATCGACCAGTTCATTACCGCCGCAATGGACAAGTGGGAGCGCGCCTGCGGCCTGGTGATGCTGCTGCCGCACGGGTACGAGGGGCAAGGTCCAGAGCACTCAAACGCTTATCTCGAGCGCTACCTCGCCGCCTGCGCCGAAGACAACATCCAGGTCTGCAACCTGACGACCCCGGCACAGCTTTTCCACGTTCTCAGACGACAACTGAAACGCCCCTTTCGGCGCCCGCTCGTCATCATGTCGCCAAAGAGCCTTCTCCGGCACAAGCTGGTGAGCTCGTCGATCTCCGAGCTCACCGGGGGCGGATTCTCCGAGGTACTCGACGATCCGGTCAGGCCGGCCGCCCCCAAGCGGCTGGTGCTGTGCTCTGGGAAGGTGTATTACGACCTCGTACAGGGGCGGGAGGCCGCCGGCAGGCAGAACGATGTTGCCGTCGTACGCGTCGAGCAGTTCTATCCTCTCAATCAGAAACTTCTCCTGCAGATCACTGAACCCTACCGCTCGGCGGGCGAGGTGTGCTGGGTCCAGGAAGAGACCGAGAACCGAGGCGGCTGGTCGTTCATGCGTCCCCGCCTGCAGGCCCTGTTTCCCGACCACGAGATCCGTTACGTCGGCAGAGCGCCGTCAGCATCGCCTGCAACCGGTTCAGCGGGTGTGCACAAAGAAGAGCAGGCGGCGATCGTGCGCCAAGCCATCGCAGCAAGGAGTGAGGCATGAGTGTGGTTGAAGTCAAGATCCCGCAGGTCGGCGAGAGCATCACCGAAGGTGTGCTCGTTGAGTGGGCCGTGGCTAATGGCGCCCAGGCCCTCATCGACGAGCCCCTGCTGGTCCTCGAGACGGACAAGATCACGATGACCGTGGCAGCCGAGGCGACAGGAAAGCTCACGACCCTGGTAGAAGCCGACGCCGTCGTCGAGGTTGGTCAGGTCGTCGCGACCATCGACACGGCCGAAGTCGCAGAAAAAGAATCAACAAAAACAATCACTCAGCCGACCGAAAACGCCGAGCCCTCGGTCCCTGATCTGGGCAGTCTGTCCCCCGCCGTGCGTCGTCTGGTCGCCGAACACGAGCTCGACCCGGCAAACATCGAGGGCACCGGCAAGGACGGTCGCCTGCTCAAGGCCGACGTCCTCCGCCACCTCGAGACTGGCCCGGGGGAGGTGGCGAAAGCTCAACCGACGCCGCCGGTCCCGGCCCCTGCACCAGCTGTGACCCACGATGCGGCGATCGTCGGCGAACGCCAGACCCGCACCCCCATGAGCCGCCTCAGGAGGCGGCTGTCCGAGCGATTGGTCGAGGTTCAGCAACAGACCGCCATGCTTACGACCTTCAACGAGGCCGACATGAGCCGCGTCATGGCACTGCGCGGTCAGTACAAAGAGTCCTTCCAACAGAGCCACGGCGTGGGACTCGGTTTCATGTCGTTCTTCGTCAAGGCGACCGTCAACGCCCTCAAAGAAGTGCCTGAAGTCAACGCCTGGATCGACGGTGAAGACGTGGTACAGAACCACTACTACGACATCGGCGTCGCCGTCAGCTCGGACAAGGGGCTCGTGGTTCCCGTCGTGCGCGGCACAGACCGGTTGTCATTCGCCGAGGTCGAGCGCGAGATCAAAAAACTCGCTCAGAAAGCCCAGGACCGCACTCTCGAGCTCGCCGATCTTTCGGGCGGGGTCTTCACCATCTCAAACGGCGGCGTCTTCGGCTCCCTGATGTCAACACCCATCCTCAACCCGCCGCAAAGCGCCATTCTCGGCATGCATTCGATCAAGAAACGTCCCATTGCGATCGGCGACGAGGTCGTCGTCAGGCCGATGATGTACCTCGCCCTGTCCTACGATCACCGCATCGTCGACGGCCGCGAAGCCGTGACCTTCCTCAAGCGCATCGTCGAGTGCATCGAAAACCCAGAGCGCCTGCTCCTGGAGGTCTGATGGAAACCTACGATCTGATCGTCATCGGCGCCGGTCCCGGCGGCTACGTCGCCGCTA
>CAZCEX010000154.1:0-8803 GCA_964497785.1 uncultured Thermoanaerobaculia bacterium
CGATTGAGTGGAGTGTCGCAGACCTACTTGAAGTGGGTCCACAATCGCAGGACCTTGACCACCCGCTCCTCGTAGAGAATCTGGTAGACGAGACGGTGCTGTACGTTGATCCGCCGTGAGAAGGCGCCATCGAGGTCGCCGACGAGCTTCTCGCGTACCATGAGCGACATGAATCGTCTGATTACCGCTGTCTGGATCTTTACCCTCGGCGTCGTTGTTGCCGTGCTCTCGATACCGGAGTCGCGCGAGGTCTTCAAGGAGCTGACCCGAGCCTATCCCTATACGATGGGGTTCTTCAAGATCGCCCTGCTCGGCACCATGGGCGAGCTGCTTGGCGGCCGCATCGTCACCGGCGCCTGGCGGTTGGCGGGAATCCGTCTCCAGCAGCGGATTCTGGTCTGGGGATTTCTGGGCTGGGTTTTTACCGCCGTATTCCCGCTCTTCTCATTCGGCGTCGACGGCCTACTCGTAGCAGGTCTGCTTCCCGGGGCCGGCAGCGTTCTGGCCGCTGCATTCTTCAAGTCGTGCTTCATGAACCTCATATTCGCGTTCCCGATGATGGTCTTTCACCGGGTCACCGACAACCTGATCGAGCGCGGCGAGCTCTTCAGTGTGTGGCCGTTGGTGGATGTCTATACCAGCATTGACTGGCGCAACATGCTCCGCATCGTCGGCGCCGCCTGCGTATGGTTCTGGATCCCGGCCCACACCGTCACCTTCCTCCTGCCGCCGGAGTTCCGCGTCGTCAGTGCCGCCCTCCTGGCCGTGGTGCTCGGGGCGATTCTCGGTTTCGCGAAGAAACGCGCGCAGGCATAAGGGCAGGCATTGGAAGAGGTGCTGCGCGCATCTGGAGATGGTCCAGGAGAGCACAGAGTCATTTCTGGAAGTGGCGTGTCCAGTACTCGACCCCGCAGTCGGCGACCGGCAGTGGCGTGTTTCTGGAGAGCGATATGAGCTCGAAGGTGACCTTGCCGGTCGAGTCCACCTTGCAGTGCAGAACGGCGTCTCTGTCGGTGTCGCCGATGCCCACAGCGACATAGGTGATGGGAGCATCGTCCTCCTGGGCGAAAAACACCGGCAGGGACCACGAGACTCCGATGTCCCCGGACAGCCAGAAAACCGGCTTCTCGGTCGCGACCCGGCGCAGGATCGGAAGGACTTCGGTCTCGAAGCTCCTCGACGTGGCGTATCCCTTTGGGCTGTTGAGGTGCTTGGAGACGGCGGCGAACTCTGGCCTGTTGACGCACCACAGGAGCTTGTGTGAGCAGACGAAAATATTGCGGATCCCGGGATCTTTGCGGGCCCGATCGAGGACAGCGCGCAGGTTGTCGAGCTGCTCACCCTTGATCTCGCCCCCGGTGAGCTCGCTGTCGAGGACTACGAACACTGCGCGCTTGTGGACAAAATGGAAGAATGTGTCGCCGAAGGCCTTCGAGTACCTGTCACGTCCATGCAGCCCTCCCACGTCGTGGTTGCCGACGGCGTTGAACAGAGGCATGTTGAGCTCGAGGGCGAAGGCCGACCTGAGCAACTCGAGACGACGGGGGGTGGCGGAGCGCACGACGTCGCCGAGCGCCATGAAGAAGTCTGCCCCCAGCTGATTGAAGTTGGCAATGCCGGCCAGCAGTCTGTCGGGTACGAGCTCGGATCCTTCGTTTTGAGGAGCGCCGTAGAGATGGCCGGCCGCCAGGAACGAAAACCCTTCGGATGCAGCTCCCGGTTTCAGCTTTCTGTCGTTGAGAGGGGAGGTGAGGGCATTCGTATTGAGGGCGACGGCGGGTTTCGATTCTGTTTCCTCACCGCCAAAGGTCACGTACTCGGTTCTGTGCTGATCATAAGCGGCCCAGTTGTGTCCCATCGTGAAGGCGAGTGAAATCCCCTGGTCTGTCGAGAACCCCTCAGCCAGGTTGATCCACCGGCCCGGCCGCCTGAGACCGATCATGGCCCAGCTTGACGTCTCCTCCTCGAATGGGCGTGCGTGAGCTCCCAGGTCGTCCAGCAGCTGGTCCAGGGCGTCGGCCCAGCCGGGTCGAAGACACAGTGAATCTACGATGCATCTCCCCATCGGTTCGTTGCCGTCGGGCCCTTCGAGCCTCAGGGCCAGAGTTGCATCCGAGGGAAAGCCCGACGGAAGAAGCAGCGTCGTTGACTCGGCTGCCATTACGGCTGGCAGTCTCTCTTCGTAAAACGGCTTCGGCGAATCCTCCCCGGCCAACGCCACTACGAGCTCGCTCCTCGGGGCACAGCCCTCGGCTCGCCACTTCAGTTCCAACGAATAACCGCCGAGAGAGCTCTGGTCCAGATTCAGCCGGCGGAATCGGTCGAGGACAGGCCTGACCTCGGTGTCGACGGGGTCCGCGTCCAGGGTTGGCACCGTGCTGCTCGCCGGAACGAAGACGGCGAAGTCGACCATGGCGCCGAGCTCGCGTTCGCGCGATAAGCCTTTCGCGCCACGATGGACAATACGATCGACCTCGAGCACGAACTGATGCGCGCCGGGTGTGGTAATCAGCCCTTCCGGGATGGTCCAGGACAAGGTCGTCATGCGGTCTGGAAGCTCAACCGCACCGAGGGATTGACCTCCGACCTTGACCTCCAGAGTGCGACGGTCCCTCTCGTTGCGGAGACCGGAGCAGCGAACATGGAGAGAACCCGGGCCAGGCTCTGTGACCTCGATCCACAGCTCGGAGGTTCTCCCTCGCATCCACGCTCTGGTCACGCCTTCGGCGGACCTCTCCGTGTCGTACCAGCCGGAATCGTTCAGTTGTGTGCGGCGACTCTTCAGACCGGGATCGAAGTAGTTGAGAGCGATCGAGTGCGTTCGTAAGCTCTCCGTGTCGAGACACCGGGTATTGTGAGGGGGGACATAGATCGATCCCTTGGCCGCCAGGATCATCAATGTATTGGGGGGCTGAGAACGGCAGTGATCGACAAAGTTGGCTGCTTCGTACTCCCGGGTGATGTCGAATACCTCGTGATCCTGGAGGTCGAAGTCCGCTTCAAACGTCGCCACGCGAATGCCCTGTCGCTCCTGGCGGTCCCTGAGGGTCAGGTCCCCGACGAAGATGGCGGCATCAGGGGCTCGCGACTGGTAGCTGTAGACCGCAGGTTCGAGGCTCTCTCCCGTGCTGTACGCCAGGATGTCGACGGTGCGGCCGGCCCCGCCGCCTTCGGCGCCGCCGCTGAAGTGTCGTTCGGAAGCAAAAGCGACCACCAGAAGCAGAGCAGCCACTGCCCCATAAAGCACTTCACGCATGGCTCTTGCTCATCGTGACGACCTCACCATGGATTCAGCTGCGAAATGATCGGCCCCTCGCTCGGGCTCGAGGCGAGCACGAACTTCGAACACTTGTCCACATACAGGGGCAGTCTGTTGACCAGTTCCTGAGCTGCGCCGTAGTGTTCCGTCGAGCACTTCACCTCGACGATCAGGACCCTGGGGAGGAAGGTCTGGTTGCTGTCGGAAAGGATGAAACGGTACCTCTGGTCCCAGGTCCGCAGCTCGTGGTCGATCGTCACGCGAACCCTGCCATCTGCAGTGGTGAAGTACTCACGCACATAGCTGATCCACTGGACAGGTTCGAGGCCGGCATGCAGGCGATAGCGCCACTCCCGGTCGGCCTGATCTCCAAGCGACGCTACGAAAGCCACCCGGTCGACGTCGCGCACGGAAATCGGTTTGACGATATCGAGGATCTCCTTGCTTCCCAGCATGTTGTCGCGTTTCTTTATCTCCAGGCGACCCAATACCCGTGTGACTTCGTCGCCATACCAACGGAAGCGCATCTTGCGTCGGCTGCTGATGCCGGCCAGGTTCTCCTCCAGCGACCGGCCGAGCGGCGTATCAAGGTAGACGCTTTGCACCCGGCGCGGCGGATAGAGAACCCTGACGCCGGCTCGAGAGGTTCGCAGGGCAGCTACTACCCAGTCATGGGCCCACTCCTCGCATACCATTTTGATCTCGTATCGCAGGTCATTCGCCATGACCTTGCTCCGCTCACAGAGCTCCCTGGATTCAGTTGCCAAGGATCTTCTCGCGATAAAGGCGGTCAACGTCCAGCCGTTGGGTCGCGGCGACCTCGCCGTTCAGATTCAGGCTGCACCCGGTCTGTACGAGAGAGGCGCCCAATCCTGTGCTGCCCACAGTCACCCCTCTTGCCTCGATGGAGCTCGGTCCGAACTCCGGCTTCTTGACATAAGCGGCGAAGGCGTAGTTGGTGATTTCCCGCAGTTCCAGGCCCTCGACATCGACCCGGGACGAGTCCTTGGCGACCACCCCCAGCGTGGTTCGTTCCACCAACCCGCCGATGACCTCGACCCGGCTGTCTTCTCCTGCCGAGATCGCCTTGTCACCCAGGTCGACAAAGCTGCAGCGTTCCACCGTGCAATCGCTTCCGCTGAAGTCGACGCCGTCACCGAGACCGTTCTCGAAGCGGCAGCCTTTCATGGCGCCGGTTACGAAGTCCCCGTCGAAGCTGTCCGAGGCGCAGCCCGAGATCACGAGCCGCTCGAGGTGCATGCTGGTGCCGAAGATATTCAGGCCGTCCTCGGCCGTGGCGCCGTCGATGCGGCAGTCCTTGATGGTCACCGGCGAGCCGTAGAATGTGACGCCTCCGGTGGTGGACCAGCCGTGACGGTCTACGGCATTGGTGCCGCGCACCACGACGTGCTCCCAGACCGACTGGCCCGGCGCCTGGAGTACGACGACGCCGCTCCATTCGGACTGTCCGTCGGTCGGCTCGAGCACGATTGGGGAGTCCTTGAGGCCGGTGAACAGCAGGGGGCTCTCGGACAGAAGGACCGTCCCCTTCCGGAAATGCAGCCGCGTGCCGGGCAGGACGTGCAGCGGATGTCCCCTCGGTATGAGCAGGTCCTCCTCGACCTCGATCTCGCCCTGGCTGATGTACAGCTTGTCGTCGTCGAAATCGTAGCGCAGGAAGTCGTACCGCTGGAGAGCCTGCTCGAGAGTGGGGAGAGCGGGTCTGCCGCCGCCGGCTATCCACTCCGGGTCGCGTTTGAGAAACCGCAGCGACTCGCTGCGAAACTCGGAGGCGGCGATGGGCCTGTAGACGGCGTCGAGCGCGACAGTGGCCGACTTTCCGGCGCGGCGCACCTGTTCGCGGATGGCCTGCTTGATCTGGCGGACGTTCTCCAGACTGGCCATGCGCTCGTTCATGGAAAGGGTGAAGGCGACATGCCGCCCCCCTCTGGGGAGAACAACGCCGCCGTCGCCTTCTCTGGCAATGTCCGGACGATCATCGGCCAGACACGCGAGGGCGGGAATGGTTTGTCCGTTCGAGAAACGGAAAGCCTCGAGCACCACCGGTGCCCAGGTCGTAGCCCACGCGTTCACCTCCAGCGTGCCGGAGACCTGCGGGTCCGCTCCCGGGTCAAGCTCGTAAAAACAGCTGAAGTTGATCGGGTCGGCGGGCTCGATCGTCGACTTGAGGTAGATCTGCTGGCTTCGCAATCTCTGCCGTATGGCGGCCGGCCGGGACCACGGCGGCAGGACGCCATCGGCCTGGAGGGCAGCCGCATACCGTTCCAGGTCCTCGTCGAGATCGGCAAAGAGATCATCCAGGTACTCGGGACGGCAGAAATGGGCGAGGTCGCGAAAGACGCCGTTGTAGTAAGAGAGGCTGGTGGAGAACTCCCGCATGATTGGTTTTTCGATAAATACGACCGGGTCCCGCACCTTGACGATCTGGGCCGTGTTGTCGAAGAGAATCGGCTCCAAACGATCGAGCATTGGGTTGTGGTAGAAACGCATGTTGTGCCAGATCATCGAGTGTGAGATCTGGAATAACGAGGCGAAGGCGTGGCATCGTGCGAGACGGTCGATGTCCATCAGGTCGTCAACAGTCTGGCCTTTGAGGGCTTCCAGTTCGAAGTAGAGACGAGCCTTGTCACCCGGGTCCTCGTTGGTATAAATGGCCCGCTGGAGGGTAGCTATCTTCTCTACGGCGCCGTGCAGGGTACGGCTGAGCACGGGGTCCTTGCCGAGGCGACCCTCCTCAAAGGCCCGAGTCTCGTGGCGATCCGGGTCCCAGACCGATTGTACAGGTGCTGGAAGCGGGGTGGTGATCCCCCAGGCACGGTGGGTTTGAAGCAACGTGTCCCACAGTGTTCCTTCGTCGAGCAGCACGATGGGTCCCTCTCGTCGGCCCATCGACTCGAGCATCTCCTTGCGAAAGTGGCCCTCGAGGAGAAATACACCCATCGAGTTACCGTTGATGACCACGTTGACGAATGTCGCACGGGGGGCCAGGATGTCGTCTCGCCGGGCCGCGGTGACAACCAGCCACTCCCACAAATAGGCCCTGGTAGGTGGACTCTGTATCGAGAACGTGCGCATTCCCAGGAGCTTGTCTTTCTTCAGGTTGATGCGGAAGGACCACTTATCGCTTTGTACGTGGTCGATCCAATCGCCCTTGATGCGCACCTCGGCGGCCATCTCTGTGCCGTCAAAGGTGATGGTCGCCGGCACCGTGTCGTCGTCGGTTTGAATGATGATGCCGCGCTCCATGGCCTGGTCGCGTACCTTCTGGATGACTGCGGCGTCCTGCGGGGCGATGTCCAGGCCCAGGGTTGGGAGCCCGTTGCCTGGAGCCGGCTCGGCCTGGAGGTGGCGTCTCAAGCTGTGGTGGAGGCGGGCATCGACCCGAGCGTGTACGGCGTCGGCAACGTCGCGACCACATGCAAAGGGCTCCAAGAAGGCGCCGATGAGCACACCTACCGCAAGAATCGCCAATCCGGTGGCGAGGTGCTCGCGACGTCGTTCTTGTTCCCGAATGATCATGCTGTGAATGGGTCCTCGCGCTCCGCTTTCCGGTCAGTCCAGGCCGCCCCCTTCGACAACGCTGATGCTGGCGCCAGGGAGGGCCATTCTGAGACGACCGATAAGGCGCCCGATTTCCTCCGTGCTCTTGAGGTCCAACATGAGTGTTGCGTTGAAAGTGTCGCCGTGGGAGTCAACGCGCCGCAGGTCGACCAGCGTTGCGCTCTCCTCGGCTTCGCTGACCAGATTCTTCAGTGCGTCCTCGGGTGATCTCTGACCATCGCCGCCGTGCGAGAGGTCAGCCGTCACGTGGGCCAGAATTCTCGCCTTCACGCGTCGACCGTCGCGACGGCTGCGCAGTGCCAGGAAGGCGAGGAGGACCACGAGAACGATCGTGGTTGCCGCCCTCTGATCAGCGCCGAGCCCGATACCGGCAGCGACGGAAAGGAACAGGTAGGCGAGCTCCTCGGGTTCCTTGATGGGCGTGCGGAAACGGATGATCGACAGGGCGCCAACCAGGCCCAGCGACAGCGCCAGAGAGGTCTTGACGACCGAGATGACCAACATGGTGGTTGCCGAGATGAATACGAAAAGGCGGGCCAGCTTGGCCTTGTTCGACAGCACCTGGGCAAACCGCAGGTAATGCCACGAGATGATCTGCCCCATCACCAGAACCAGGACAAGGTTAACAAGAAGGGGCAGGATTTGCAGATCCTTGAGGGCGACTTCGGCGAAGTTCATCGTATCGAGGCTGTCCTTTCGGCTTACGGAACCCGGGCACTTCGTGTCGAGGGGGCGTCAAGCTCGTTGAGGGTTTTCGACGCCGGCTGGAGTTTAGCAGGTTGAATACACTCACGATCAACTTGACTCATCGCGACTGGCTTGATGGGAGCTCACCGGTCGGAGCTTTCCCCCACGTCGTCCCGGGCGCCTCGACGCTGTAGTAGACCTTGATCTGCTCGATCTCGTCGAAGATCTGGGGGACAACCTGGACCTTCTGTTCGATCTCGAGGGTGGCGGGATCGAGGGTGTCGCCGACCCAGGCGAGCAGGCGGCCGCCTTCTTCGAGGTCGATGACGGCGATGGTATAGGGCACGTCGTCCTCGAACCCAGTCGGCGCCGCGGCGATGGTCGAGAATGTATGCACGGTCCCTCGGCCGCTGATCTCCCGGTAACCGAACTCTGGGCTCATACACTCCGGGCAGTCGGCGCGCGGCGGGAAGGTGAAGAACCCGCACTTACCGCACTCGGAGCCCATGAGCCGACCGTCCTTGAGGTGTACGGCGAAGTCGGAGACCTTGGTGTAGGGAACAAAACTGACTTTTCCAAACCAGCTGAACATGACTCAGTCCCTCCGGAAGAGGTTGACAAAGGTGTACTGACCGATGCCGCCGACGTTGTGGGTGAGACCGACGTCAGCGTTCGGTACCTGGCGATTGCCGCAGACGCCGCGAAGCTGGTTGACGATCTCGTAGGCCATCGAGACGCCGGTGGCGCCGATCGGGTGTCCCTTGGACTTGAGGCCCCCGTCGACGTTGACTGCAACGTCGCCGCCGATGTAGGCCCGGCGTTCTCCGATGAAGGCGCCACCTTCGCCCTTTGCACAGAAGCCGAGGTCTTCGTAGGCCATGATCTCGGCAATAGTGAAGCAGTCGTGTACCTCGGCGACCTTGATGTCGGCTGCCGTGACGCCTGCCATGGCGTAGGCCTGTTTCGACGCTTCCTGAGCTGAGGGCAGACCGACGAGGTCGGGCCTGCGAAGGACCGACATGCTGCTCGTCGCGCAGCCGACGCCGTCGAGCCAGATCACCGGGCCGTCGTGCTGCTTTGCCCGCTCCTCGTTCGTCAGGATCAAGCAGGCGGCGCCGTCGGCGTTGGCGCAGCAGTCGTAGACGCAAAAGGGTGACGCAACCGGGTCCGAAGCGAGAGCCTTCTCCATCGTGATCTCTTTGCGGAAGAGGGCGTTCGGGTTCATCGCGCCGTAATGGTGGTTCTTGATCGCGACCTCGAGCAGTTGCTCGCGGG
>CAZCEX010000155.1:0-8752 GCA_964497785.1 uncultured Thermoanaerobaculia bacterium
AAAGGAAAGGCAAAACCAATTGAGAATCAGATCTTTGTGCTCTTTGCGCTCTTTGCGTTTCAACTGCCCTATATCGCCTCCAACTGATCAGTCGTGATGAACCTGACTCAACGACATACCCTTGTTTTGATTTATTTATATACGAACAGCACTCTGCTTCGCACTGCGTGAGTCCTGATTGTTGGACGCTCCCGATGCATCAACGTTGCGGCGCGAAATCGGGATCGGGCACGCCGAGCCGCCACTTGGTGCGCTTGACGAGGTAGTAACAGCACGGCACGACGAAGAGGGTGACCAGCTCGGCGAGCATGCCGCCGAAGATCGGAACCGCCATAGGAACCATGAGGTCGCTGCCGCGGCCGGTCGACAGGAGCACGGGCACGAGGGCGGCCAGGGTGGTTGCGGTGGTCATCAGGCAGGGACGGATACGGCGCTTTCCCGCCTCCACGACCCTTTCGGCGATCTCTTCGACGCTGTCAATGCCGGCGCGGGCGAAGGCCTGGCGCAAGTAGGTGCCGAGCACGATCCCGTCGTCGACCGCAATGCCGAAAAGAGCGATGAAGCCGATCCATACTGCCACCGTCAGGTAGATGGCGTCACCTTCGAAACCGGCGCTCACGAGTCCGACCCGATAGAGCAGATTTTGAATGCCGGGCCACAAGCGGAGCAGGATGAAGCCGCCCGCAAAGGATACCGGAATGGCGAGGAAGACCAGTAGGGAGAGCACGATACGCCGGAAGTGTGCGTAGATGAGCAGCAGGTTGATGAGGAGCACGGCGGGCAGGATCAGCGTCAGGCGGCGGCGGGCCTCGAGATGGCGTTCATAGGTTCCCGTCCACCGAAAGTGCGCTCCGGTCGGTATTTCGAGATCGCCGTCGATGATCTTGCGCCGGAGTGCTCTCTCCCCGCGGGCCACGAGGGTGGCCTCGTCGAGCCCGGCGGAGCCGAGGATGACGTAACTGACAAACTTCGGGCCTTCTCGCCGGATGCTCATGGGCCCGACGACGCTCCGAAATTCTGCCAGCTGTCCAAGAGGAATCGATGATCCGGATGGCGTAGGGACGAGCACCTGCTCGAGGTCGCCGACGTCGTCGCGGAGTTCGCGTGCGTAGCGGACACGAATCGGGTAGCGGTCGAGGCCCTCGAAGGTCGTGCCGAGGCGGGTTCCACCGACCGCGACCTCGATGGTGCGCTGCACGTCGAGCATCGGAATACCGTGGCGGGCGATAGCCTCCCGATCGACCTGGATCTCGAGGTACGGCTTGCGGTTGGTACGCAGGGCGTTGACTGTCTCCGCCTCGGGCAGATCGGCGCGCAGGATCTGCTCGATGTTGACCGCCAGTGCCTCGGCGGATTCGATGCTGTCGCCGTACACCTTGATTCCAATCGTCGCGTTGAGGCCCGTGCTCAGCATCTCGACGCGGGTTCGGATCGGCTGCAGTCGAGCGGACGGCAGCACGCCGGGGAACCTCCCGGCCTCCTGGATCGACTGCCACACCTCGTCCATAGTCCGGCGGCGGCGTCGGCCCCGGTCGTCAATCAGGGGCCACTCTGCGCGGGGTTTGAGGTCGATGACCGTCTCCAACATTCCCAGGGGGGCCGGATCGAGGGCGGACTCGATGCGGCCGAGCTTGCCGACCACCATCTCCACTTCGGGGATCTCCATGAAGTTCACGTCCTGGGTCTGCATGACATCCATGACGGTGTTGATGGAGGCGGCGGGCAGCAGGCTCGGCATGTAAAGGAAGTCCCCTTCGTCGAGCGGCGGCATGAACTCCTCTCCAATGCCGCCCCGGTTCTCGAGCCAATCGGCCAGGAGTGCGTGCTCACGCGGATCGCTTCTCGCCGCATCCGGCGAGCTCCCCATAACCGCATGTACCGCGGACGCGTTTCGGCTGGCGAAGCCGACCGCGTGCAGCGTCAGGGCGACAACGACCGACACTGTCGCCGCAACTGCGCAGCGGACGAGGCGCGACACGCGCGGTTGTCGGACCCAGCCGAGCAGGACTAGAGTCTCGACGGCGAGGGGCATCACCAGCATCCCCGCGACGAGCCCAAGGGCCAGGTGGGCCCACCAAGCCGTTGACCAGCCTGCGATGTCGACTCCGACCAGGGCCAGACTCCGCACGATCGGCGTCAGGAGACCGGCCGGTCCGAGCCAGACCCACAGGCCGGTGAGAACGATGGTTGCCGGCAGGGTGAGGAAGAGCAGTGGGCGCCGCAGCACCCAGCGCAGCACCGGCTCGTACACCGCGAGGATCGCGCGGCCGACCGGGCTGTCCTCCGGGGGGCGCACGCGCTCGCGTAACAGCAGCCAGGTCAGGCCGGCGCCGGCCGCCGCCACGAGCAGCGCGGCCACGGGTAGGGGCATCCCGCCAAGGCGGGCGAACTCGGGCGAGAAAAACCCTGTCCCGGCCGCTACGAGCCAGAGGACAGCGATCAGGATGCCGGTTGCGGCGGCGAAGCCAGGTCGGCGATGGGGCGGCACGCGAGATTCAGCGAGGGCGATGCTCGCCAGCGGCGGCACGATGAAGAGGGCCATCAGGGCGGCGCCGATAAGGCACAAAGTTTTGGTCCAGGCCAATGGTGTGAAGAGACGTGCGGCCTCACCCTCGAGGAGAAATACCGGCAGGAAGGAGATGACGGTTGTCGAAATGGCGGTGAGCACGGCGCCGCTCACCTCGCGCGCACCGTTGAGAACAACCTCCCTGCGAGCGCCGCGGTCGATGACCTCGCGGGATGTGCCGGCGGCGCCAGTTTTCACCGTTACGTACTTCCGCCGATGGTCGCTGAGGTGTTGGTAGATGTTTTCGGTCACGACGATGGCCATGTCCACCATGGTGCCGATTGCGATCGCGATCCCGGCGAGGCTCATGATGTCGGACCCGATACCCAGCGCCTGCATACATACGAAGGCGAAAAGCACCGCCAGCGGCAGGGTTGCGCCGATGGCGAGACCTGCACGCAGGTGGGCGAGGAAGAGCACGACGACGATCACCGTGATCAGCAATGCCTGTGCGAGTGCGCTGCCGAGGGTGTCCATGGTCTCGCGGATGAGCTCGCTGCGGTCGTAAAAAGCAACGAGGCGCACCCCCGGAGGCAGCGTTTCTTCGAGTCCTGCGATCTCGTTTTTGACGCTGGTGATCACCTCGAGGGGGTTTTCTCCGAAGCGCATGATGATCGCCGCGCCAACCGCTTCGGCGCCCATCTTGTCGAGGGCGCCACGGCGGAAACCCGGGCCGACTGAAACGTTGGCAACCTGACGGACGTTCACCGGTGTGCCGTCGCGAGCAGCCAGAACCACGTTCTCGAGGTCGCGAATAACGGCTGCTTCGCGCTCGGCGCGGCTGCCGGCGCCGCGTTCGGCGCCGCCGACGAAACCGACGCCGCGCACCAGGACCTCCATGCCGCCGTGCTCGACGACCTCGGCGCCGACGTCGAGGTTTGCTGACCGGACGGCGGCCACTAGATCGGTGACTTGTACTGCTCGAGCGGCCAGGGCCTCGGGGTCGATGTCGATGTGGTACTCCCGCACGTAGCCGCCGACCGAGGCCACCTCGCTGACCCCCTCGACGCTTTCGAGCGCGAGCTTGACTTCGAAGTCCTGAATGCTGCGCAGACGATCGAGCGGAAGCCGGCTATGGACCAATACGCTCCCATCGAGTGGGCATCTACCCCGTTCGTGGTCGTCGACGCCATGCCCGATCCCGGGTCGCTCCTCGAGTATGGCCTCCCGAGAACGGGGGCTCACCGTGCCGTCGGCCTCGAACCGCAAGCCGGGGTGCTTGGGGCAGTACCAGCTGTTTTCGACCGTATACCAGAAGACCTGGCCGAGGGCGGTGGCATCAGGGCCGAGCACCGGCGTGACGCCGGAAGGCAGATCGGCGGCCGCGATCTCCAGCCGTTCGAATACTCGGGTTCGTGCCCAGTAGAAGTCGACGTCGTCGTCGAAAATCGAGTACACAAGCGACCAACCGAACCCGCTGGTGGCGCGGATCTCACGCACACCGGGCACTGCCTGCAGCGCGACCGTGAGGGGGTAGGTCACCTGCTCGTCGATGTCGCGCGGGCTGCGGCCCGACCACTCCGTGAGCACGATGACCTGGTTCTCGGCGATGTCGGGGAGGGCATCCTTGGGGTTGTTTCGAAACGCCTGCCACCCGGCTATGGTGAGGCCGACGCACAGGGCTGCGACCAGCAGGGGTGCGGCTACGAGAGCGCGGAGGATGCGGTGGATCATGAGTCCAGCTCGGCACGCAGGCGGACTTCGGCCTCGCGCAGTCGCGCCTGCACCGGTTCGGGCAGTTTGGGGACGAACTTCTGCGGGTCGGTCAAGAACTTGGGTGTGCACGAGTGGCAGCAGAAGTAGATGCGCACCCCTCGGTAATCGATGTAGATGCTCGGGTCGGACGGGCTGCCCATGACCGGGCATACGGGTTGGGACGCCACGCCTTTTTCGTCGGCGTCCTCCTTACCGTGCCCTTGTGCTGATTGCGGGGGGGCGGCGGCCGGTTTCGGGTGACGCCGCCGTGTGGGTGGGATCACAGGTGGTTGTTCTACCCGGGACGTTGTAACGGGGGCAGGCGGCGGCGCGTCGTCTGCGAAGCGGCGTGCGTCGAACAGGCTCGGCAGGCCGGCGATCTGCATCTGGCTGTCGATGACGAAAGCGCCTCGGGTGACCACCTGCTGTGCCTCCTCGAGGCCCGCGAGCACTGGGTAGAAGTGTCGTCCCTCCGCATCCTCGGCGAGGGGTCCGAGCGTGACCCGGGCCCCGCGGTAGGTTCCGGGCACGACCTCCACGTAGGCCACCGAACGCTCGCCGGTCTTCAGGACCGCCTCGCGCGGAACGGCCAGCCTCGTAGTCTTCGAGTCGCTGTCTCCTGCGAGCTGGGCGACGATGTGGGCGGTGACGAACATTCCCGGTTTGAGCCGGCCGCTGCGGTTGTTGAACTCGACTCTCACCTTGACTGTTCGAGTCGCAACGCTCACGATCGGGTCGATGAAGCTGACCGTGCCGTTGAAGCTCTCGCCGGGAACAGACCCCGACTGGACGCTGACCCGCTGGCCGAGGCGTAGCCATGGCAGCTCTTCCTCGTAGAGGTCGAGGAGGAGCCACAGTCGGGAAAGATCGGCGATCTCGAAGAGGGGATCACCGCGCTGCACCCACTGGCCCTCGTACACGGCCTTGTTGATCACGGTGCCGCTGATCGGCGATCGGACGCGGAGGTGCGGGTTCTCGTGGTCACGTTCGATGAGCAGGTCGATCTCCATCGGTGTGACCCCCATCAGCTCGAGGCGGTGGCGCGCGGTCACCAGGTCCTGGTCGACGCTGCGGTTGCGGCCACGGCCCGGGATGCGCCCGAAGCCCCAGATCTGCCGCAGAAGCTCATTCTGGGCCTGGAGGAGCTCAAGGCTGTAGATCTGCAGCAGCTCCTCCCCGGCGTCGACGCGAATACCCGTGAAGTCCGCCTGTAGGTTCTCGATCGTTCCTGCTGCCCGTGCGCTCACCGCGACATAACCGCGTTCGTCGAACGACACCGTGCCGACGGCTCGAATCCGGTGGTGCAGCCGACGGCGAACCACCGGCTCGGTGGCCAGAGTTGCGAGCTCTCTCGCACGCTGGTCGAGGGTGATCACCGCGTTCGTGCGAGCGACAGAGGCGACGCTCACCGCCTCACGGCGCATGCCGCAGACAGGGCAGCGGCTGTCGGGGTCAGCGCTGCCCGGGTCGTTGCATTCGGTCATGGTGCACCGGTACCACGTGACGGAGGACTCGCCTGTCGGTACCGCCTCACGGCGCATGCCGCAGACAGGGCAGCGGCTGTCGGGGTCGGCGCTGCCCGGGTCGTTGCATTCGGTCATGGTGCACCGGTACCAGCTGTCGCCAGACGACGCGCCGTCCTCCACCTGCTGGTGCATGCGCAACGTCGCCCACCCGACGAGCAGCGTCGTGATGGCGGCAAGCACCGCCCAGCGGCGCAGCACCTGCCGCCTCCCCGTGCTCGGGGTGTGGCTCTCGGTCAGCTCTCGGGCTGGGTCGAGCTCACGGTCTGTGCCGTCGTGTGACATGTGATCCCCCAATACCTTATCGCATCCCCGGATACACAATCCCCGCCGTGACTGCACCTACCGGTTGAGGACCGGGCCGCAGGACGGAGGTGTCGAAAAGGGACCGCAACTTCCACAACAAGCTCGGGGAGAAGTTACTTCCCGCTGCACATCATCGATGTTCACTCTCTCTTCTTCTGCCGTTACGACGACGTCGGTCTCGCCTTCAATCGCAAGGTGTCAGCCTCCGATCTGCAACCTGATGCGGGCCCAAATATGCGTCAGGGTTCGTTGACCTGAACGAGGTTGTAGCCGGAGGACAGTGTCTCCGGGTGCTCCGGCCCGAGGACCCTCTTTTTCGCAGCGAGCACCTCACGGTGGAGGTCGCCGGCCTCAGTGAGCCGCTTCTGGCGTTCGTAGATGATCGCCAGATTAGCCGCCGAACCAAGGGTCGTGGGGTGCTCGGACCCGAGGGTGTGACGCTGGATTTCCAGAACCTCCTGAAACAGGCTTTCGGCGTCTTCGAGGCGATTCTGATAGAAGGAGACAACGGCCAGGTTTGTCATCGACTTGAGGGTGTCGGGGGCGGTCGGCCCGAGAGTGCGACTGCGGATGGCCAGCAGCTCCGAGTGCAGCGCCTCCGCCTCGCCATACAGTTCCTGGTCGACCAACACCACAGCGAGACTGTTCATGGTCGTCATCGTCTCTCGGTGTTCAGCCCCGAGGGTGCGGCGCTGTATATTTATTGTGCTTCTGAGAAGGGTCTCAGCCTCGTCGGTCCGACCCTGCTCGATCTCGAGCCAGCTCATGCTGCGTGTAGTGAGGAGTGTGTCGGCGTGCTCCACCCCGAGCACACGGCGTTGGGTGGCCAGTGTTTCGGCGATCAGCTCACGAGCCTCCGAGTACCTTCCCAAGCGGTAGAGGATCATCCCCAGAAGGGCTTTGGACTGTAAGGCGGATGGGTGCTCGGGTCCGAGCCCCGGCACTCGATAAGCGACGGCGTCTTGCGCGTGCTCATGAGCGTGGTCGTACATCCCGAGCCGTTCGTAGGTCGATGCCAGAGTGTGCTCCAGTTGACCGGCGACCTCGGGGTGGTTGGTGAATCGATCCGGAATGGCGAGACCCGCAGGGGTCAAGACGGCTTCGTCGACCAGGTGACGGCCGATGTCGGCCCCGCTCTGGCTTTGGATGGCGGCGCGCAGTGCTTCGACCATGGCTGGCGAGGCGCCACCCAACACCGCAGCGTCTGCTGCCTTTTCCTCGAGCTCCGACAATACTCCGTTGCCGACACGTGCGGGATCGACGGTGGCGAGTACGTCCGAGAGAAACCGTGAGACCCGGTCCGATACAGCGGCCTGCTCGAGGGCCCGAGCCTCGGCGTGGCGAGCGCGCAACAGGCCGATGGTCGCGCCGACGGTGCCGAGCAGAAGCGCGGCAAGCACCACGGTGCTCGTCAGAACGCCGATCCGGTGTCTGCGTGCGAACATCTTTGCGCGATAGGCCTTGGATGGGGGGCGCGCTACGATGGGCTGCGCGTTGATGAATCGCTCGACGTCATCGGCCAACGCTGCGGCGCTTCCGTATCTTCGCTCCTGCTCCTTGGTAAGGGCCTTGCACGCAATTGTTTCGAGATCGCTATCCAGCTTGGCGGCGGTGGCGGAAATCTGCTTCATCGGCAGAGGCGGTTGGTGGCAGATGACCCTGATCGCTTTGGCGAAGGAATCGGCCGGGAGATCATAGGGTCGCCTCGACGTCAGCATCTCATACAGGATCACCCCGAGGGCGTAGACGTCGGTGCGGACATCGATGGCGTGCACATCGCCTCGCGCCTGCTCCGGGCTCATGTACGGCAATGTGCCGCGAACGGCGCCGACCATGCTCTTGTCTGGCACCGCCTGAAGGTCGGCGTCGATGATTCGGGCGAGCCCGAAGTCAAGGATCTTCGCCACAGGCAGAGAGGTCTTGGCGGTCGATGAGATCGACACCGTTTCATCTGAGATGACGATGTTTTTGGGCTTCAGGTCGCGGTGGATGACACCGCGCTGGTGGGCGTAGTGCACCGCCCCGCACAGTGTCGTGAAGACCTGGAGGCGCAGCCTGATCTCGTTGACGGTGAGCGCCTCTGGACGGGATTGCAGCCAGACGTCCAACGTGCTGCCATTGACCAGCTCCATGGCAAAGAAGTCATGACCGTCATCGGTGTGGCCAGACTCATGAATGGCCGCGATGTTGGGATGTCGCAGGCGCCCCAGAGTGTCGGCCTCGCGATGAAACATTCGGGTGTGCACCTCGTCAACCAGATGCCCCTGGCGCATTACTTTGAGGGCGACTTTGCGCCTCGGGTTCTGTTGCTCCGCCTCCCAGACTATGCCCATCGCACCTTCACCGAGAAGGGTGAGAATTCGGTAGTCGCCGATCGCTTCCGGAATGTGGTACGTCGGTTCGGGTTGCATGGGCGCCTGCTCGGCGAGCGATGCCTGTGATGCGTCCACCGACACAGTCGGAGAATTCTCCGCCCGTTTCCCCGAGGGCGGGATCGATCGCGTGGAGATTCGCGACCCGTCAAGAGGTGTGTTCGGATCGTGCATCATGATGATCAATTACCTTCTTGGTTGACGGCAACCGAAAACAAGACTCTTTCTCAAAAAACCCAAGAATTATAACCTGACTGTTTGAAGGTCTATTCCAGGGGGAGCACGAGGTG
>CAZCEX010000156.1:0-8707 GCA_964497785.1 uncultured Thermoanaerobaculia bacterium
TGGCTGCCGGGGACTACCTCAAGAGCCGATATCCGGGCGCCACGATGACCGCCGCCGAGGCCCTCCAGTGCCCGACCCTGTACGCCTGTGGGTTCGGCGGCCATCGCATCGAGGGCATCGGCGACAAGCACGTGCCGTGGATCCACAACGTTCGCACCACCGACGTCGTCACCGCGATCGACGACGAAGCAACCATGCGGCTTCTGCGCCTTTTCAACGATCCCGCGGGTCACGAGCTTCTGGCGTCCCGAGGAGTCGACGAAACAACCCTCGGCCGCCTCCAAGACCTCGGTATCTCTTCGATCTGCAACATGCTCGCGGCTATCAAGACGGCGAAGTACTACGAGCTCGGACCCGATGATATTCTTGTCACCTCCTTCACCGACTCGGTGGAGATGTACCGCACCCGGCTGGACGAGATGGAGGTCGAGCACGGCGCTTATGGTGCAACGGATGCGGCGGTCGATTTTGAACGCCGTCTGCTCGGCGCCGCCACCGACCACCTGCGGGAGCTCAGCTACCGTGACCGCAAGGCCATCCACAACCTCAAGTACTTCACCTGGGTCGAGCAGCAAGGCAAGACGGTGAACGAACTCGATGCCTTGTGGAACCCCGGCTTCTGGAAAGACCTCACCGACGGGGTCGAGGACTGGGATCAGAATATCCGCGAGTTCAACCGTGACACGGGCGTGCTCGAGCTGCTGGCTTCATCCGCTGGTGGGTGACGACGAGCTCGGACAATTCGGAAAGGAAGACCAGTGACACCAACCCCGAAAGGTTCTGAGGCGCTGTCGGCCGCAAAAAAGTATGAAGCCGACATGGTTCGCTTCTTGCGCGAGATGATCGCCATCCCGGCCGAGAGCCGGCACGAGCAGCAGCGTTGCGAGCGCGTCAAGGTTGAGTATCAGAAGCTCGGCTTCGACGAGGTCTTTTTCGACGGCCTCGGCACGGTCGTGGGGCGCATCGGCAACGGCCCGTTCACGATCCTCATGGACGGCCATATCGACTGCGTCGGCGTCGGCGACCCGGCCTCGTGGTCTTTCGACCCCTTCGTCGGCAAGGTCGAAGACGGTGAGGTCTGGGGCCGCGGCGCCGTCGACGAGCTTCCGGCCATCGCGGCGATGGCTTACGGCGCCCGCCTGTTGATGGACCGCGGTGTCCCGGATGGGGTGTCGCTCTATCTCACGGCGAGCGTGATGGAGGAGGACTGCGACGGCCACTGCATGCTCCATCTCATCAAAGAGGAGGGTATTCGGCCCGATGTGGTCATTCTCGGTGAACCGACCGATCTCGACATTTACCGGGGCCACCGCGGCCGCCTCGAGGCCACGATCACCACCCATGGTCGATCGGCGCACGGCGCTCACGCGCATCGCGGGGTCAATGCGTTGTACAAGATGGCGCCTATCATCACCGATATCAAGCAGCTCAATGGCTACCTCGCGCACGACGATTTCCTCGGCTCGGGCTCGGTGATCGTCAGTCATATCGACTGTGATACACCGTCGCTCAACGCCGTACCCGACCGGGCGACCATTACCCTCGACCGCCGTATGACGGTTGGCGAGACGGTCGACACGGTGCTCGCGGAGCTGCGTGCCTTGCCCCACCTCGGCGATGCCGAGGTCGAGATCCTCGAGTACGACGAAAAGGGCTGGACTGGCGGGGTGGCCCGCCAGCGCAAGGTGTTCCCGACCTGGGTGCTCGACGAGGACCACCCCCTGGTCCAGGGCGCCGCCCGCGCCGCCGGGGAGGTTCTAGCCAAACCGCCGGCGATCTCGCGCTGGCATTTTTCGACCAATGGTGTCGCCACCATGGGTACCCTGGGCATCCCGACGATCGGTTTTGCCCCGGGGCGGGAGGAGCTCGCCCACACCACCGAAGAGCGGGTCAAGATCGCCGACCTCGTGACTGCCGCAGCGGTTTACAGCTTGATCCCTGCGCAGCGCCTGGTTTGACTCGAAGGAGAAAGGACCCATCATGCAGACCAAACTCAAAGGCAAAGACTTCATCACCACCCAGGACTGGACGGTCGAGGAACTCGAAACGGTTTTTGCTCTCGCCGAGCAGCTCAAACTCGCCAAAGCGACCGGGCAGAAGACGCCGTATCTCGACGCCAAGACCCTCTACATGATCTTCTTCGACTCGTCGACGCGCACCCGCAACTCATTCGAGACCGGCATCACCCAGCTCGGTGGCCACGGCATTTTTCTCTCGCCGGACAAGATGCAGATCTCGCACGGCGAGAATGCTCGCGATACCGCCAACGTGCTCTCTCGTTACGGAGACGGAATTGCCATCCGCCACTGTGCCCTGGGTGAAGGCAACGCCTACCTGCGGGACGTGGCCGACAACGCGAGCATCCCGGTGATCTCCATGCAGGACGACATCTACCACCCGTGCCAGATCCTCGCCGACTACTTGACCATCAAGGAGAAGTTCTCTGGCAGGACGCGCGGCCTCAAGCTCGGCGTCGCATGGACTTCGGCGCCGAACTATGTGCGGCCTTTGTCGGTCCCCCAGAGCCTCATCCTCATGATGCCGCGTATGGGTATCGACGTGACCCTGGCCTATCCACCCGAGTTCAAGCTCATGCCGGAAATCGAGGAGCAGGCCCAGGCCAACGCCGCCGCCGCCGGGTCGAACTTCGAGATCACCAACCGTTTTGAAGAGGCGTTCGAAGACGCCGACGTCGTCGTGCCGAAATCGTGGGGGCCGCTCATGACCACTACCGATACGCCGGAGGGTCTCGCGCTCATCGAAAAGTACCCGTCGTGGCGCTGCGACAGCGAAACCATGGTCCTCGCCAAGGAGCATTGCCTCTACATGCATCCGCTGCCGGCCGACCGCGGGCGCGAGGTCACCGACGAGGTCATCGACGGTCCCAACTCGGTCGTCTACGACGAGGCGGAGAATCGGCTGCACGTGCAGAAGGCTTTGATGGCGCTGACGATGTGAGGCTGTGTTGAGCCGCTTTCACTTTCGGTGCAACGAGTGCAGAGCGGTCTTTGACCCGGATCCCGGGCTGATGGTGTGCCCGGAGTGCTCGGTCTGCCAGACGCCGGGAGGACCAGTGCGCGGCGTGCTTGAGGTCATATTGCTCGATCCGCCGCAGACATGGCCCGATGCACCGTCGCACGACCCGGACTTCCTGTGTCGGTTTTTGCCCGTGCACGACTGTGAGAATCTGGCGCCCCTGCCGGTCGGCAACACGCCGCTGATCGCGGCGCCGCGCTTACGCGATCACCTGAGCATGCCGCGCCTATGGCTCAAGGACGATACGCGGAACCCCTCGGGTTCGACCAAGGACAGGGCCTCCCTGCTCGTCGCCGCGAGAGCCCGAGCGTGTGGAATGACGACGATCGCGACCGCCTCTACCGGCAATGCCGCAACTGCTCTGGCCTGCATCTGCGCCGCCTCCGGCCAGCGGGCCGTGGTCTTTGTGCCAGCCGACGCCCCGCCAGGGAAGCTGATCCAGATGATGATCTACGGGCCGACCCTCGTGCCGGTCGCGGGGTCCTACGACGACGCATTCGAGCTCTGCCAAGAAGCATGTGTCGAGTTCGGCTGGTACAACCGCAATACCGCATACAACCCGTTCACGATCGAGGGCAAGAAGACCCTGGGCCTCGAGATCGCCCGTCAGCTCCTTCCGGAGACGGCCGATGTCGTCGTCGTGCCCTCCGGTGATGGGGTGATCTTGGCGGGAGTTGCCAAGGCCTTCTCCGATCTCGTTGAATGGGGTTTGCTCGACAGGGCGCCGCGCCTTCTCGTCGTGCAACCCGCGGGCGCAAGCGCCCTGGTCGATGCCCTGAAAATGGGCGCCGACGATGTCACGCCGGTAGCCGGCGCGGCTAGCGTGGCCGACTCGCTCGTCGTACAGGCGCCGCGCAACGCACGCCTGGCTCTGCGCCGCATCCGCGAGACCGGCGGGGCGGGGGTCACCGTCTCCGACGACCGGATCCTCAGCGCTCTCGCCACCCTCGCCAGGCTCACCGGCGTCTTCGCCGAGCCGGCTGCCACAGCCTCCCTGGCTGGCCTAGAGGAGGCGTTGCAGCAGGGCCTCGTCGCTCGTGACGAATGCGTCGTTCTACTCATCACCGGCGCCGGCCTCAAAGACCGAGAGGCGGCTGCACGAACGGTCGAGCTGCCGCAGCCTGTAGAACCGGATTTACATGCCCTGGTTCGTCGTCTTCAGGACTGAGAACCCTCTCCGAACGGGCAGCCAGAGCATTTGTCGGGAAAAGGCATAAGGCGAAGTCAGTCATCCGAGAACCCTCAATAGCCTTTTCCCGACAAATGCTTATGACAAAATTGGGAACCCGGATCGACATATAGACATGGAAGTCGTGGCACTGGCCGCCGAGTTCATAGGAGTCGGACCTCGAGAGGGGGCAAAGATCAGAGCACAAGGCATTGATCAGGAAACGTGGTTGCGGATCTTTGCCGAGCTCGCCGATGGCGCGATCCGTGCCCTCGAGGACGTATACGACGCCATCGGGTCACGGCTTTATGGACTCGCATTGTGGCGTACCGGTTCCGCAGAAGACGCTGCCGATGTGGTCCAGGACGTCTTTGTGCAGCTGGCCGAGAGCCGTCATCGTCTGCGCAAAGTGCGAATGCCGGAGCGGTGGTTGATGACCCTGACCCACCGCCGTGCGATCGACGCCGTGCGCCACCGCCGCCGGCGGGAAACAAGCCCCCTCGACGAGACCCCTTACCTTGCAGCGCCCGACGGTCACGATGACCTGTTAATCGATGCCGATCGCGCCTGTCGATTGCTCGACCGGTTGCCCCCGGCCCAACGTGAAGCGATCTACCTGCGCCACCTCGAAGACTGCACTTTCAAGACCATCGGTAGGATCGTCGGTGTTCCGACATTCACCGCCGCCAGCCGTTACCGCCTCGGCATGGTCCGATTGCGGCGGCTCATGGGAGCGACAGATGAGAAATATTGACGAAGATCCTTTTGCCGGCCTGGGTGCTCCGCTGGTGCCGCCCGGCATCAAGGAGCTCGCCGTCAACGCCGGTCGAAGGGCCATGGCTCGGTCCCCGCAGCCCGACATCTGGTATTGGCTGTGGACGAGCCGTACCGTGCGTCTGGCGTGGGTGGTGGGCGTTGCGGTCCTGATGGCCTCGCACCTTGTTATCCCGGTCGAACCTGTTGCCCGGCCGGAGGGTTTTGCGATGCCGATTCTTTTCGCCTCGGCCGATGAGAGTGGCGAGCTCGCCGAGATCATCGACCTGCCGCGGATTACCGACGACCTCCCGACCTTTGCGGGTCCAGGAGACCAACCCCGAGAGGAGACACAGTCATGACCTCACACAACAGTCACTCTAGAACAATGGTCTTGTTGGCAACGGCGGTGGTGGTGGTGCTCGGCGGCATGCTCGCCGTACGGCTGCTGGCATCGATGCATACGCCCTCGGCTGCCGCCGCCGAGATCGCGATCGGGCCCGCTGTCGTTCCCCGACCGGCGTCGGTGACGGTGAACACCCTCGAAGTGCCGTGTTGGTCGTGTCCCAACGCCAAGGAGTGGGCAGTGGACTTCCGGACCGACCTCGATCTGCTGGCGCCTCTCGGCGAGGGACCGCGCAACGTGGGTCTCTGGTTCAAGGACTTCGCCAAGCCTGATGGACCGCGGTTCCCGGAGGCCGAGGCGATGATGAAGAGGCGCAGTGACCACTCGGGTGAACTCGGCATGATCCTCGCCCCTGACGACCCTCTCCTGCTCGAGGCGGAACCCTGGAGCGACCAGGCGACGATGTCCTACTACCCGGAGATCTTCCCACTCGAGGGATATTCGACGCGCATTCCGAACCTGCTCGTTCCCCTGACCTTTGTTCGTTCCTGGGTGGCTCGTGGCCTTGACAACCCCGACCCCGAGCGTGGTCTCGAGGACTGCAGGAGGGCGATTCGTCTCGGCCGATTGCTTCGTCAGGAGGATGTCACCATCATCAGCGATCTCGTCGGCCTCGCCTGCATCCACCTCGGCAGCCGAGGCGTATACGACATCGCCTTGCGCACGGGGGACCTCGAGCTGGCACTGTTGGCCTCGATCGTCATTGGCGAGGTGGCGCCGCAGAGGCTGATGACCTCCGAACGGGTCACCCGCTTCGACTTTTCTCCGTATGTACGCAGGTCCGCTTCAGGCGAGTATTCGCTTGATCTTCCTGCGGGCACCCTCAACAGGACCCTCGGCGGTATCGACTCGTGGTCACAGCGGAGGTTCTTCGGTGAGGCAGTGCTCGTCGCCAATCTCGTCTATTTCCTTGGCGCGCCGGACGAGCGGGCCACCGCCGAAGATTATCTCTCCGGACTGCTCCAGTCGGACGATGAGTTCTTTGTCTATTTTGCAAAATGGGCGATGGAGACACCCCCCGATGACGAGTTCATGAATGACGTGATGGGTGTGCAGTGAGGGCGAGCTGATTGATAAGCCGCGTGGAATACCCCTCGGAAACCAGCCAGAGGCCGGGCAACGGCTCGGCGGAATGGGAGTAAATCCCATCACCACAGAAAAACGTAGGGGCGGGTTTACCCTCCGGCCATTCATGCTGGTACCGAGTGGGTTTTTTGGGAGGCTCAGACCTCAGGGCAACAACATCAGGCTCCTTCGAGCGCCTCCACCAGGGCGGTGTACTGCTGCATAGCTTCCTCCGAAGCCATGCCCTGAACCTTCTCCCAGGCCTCGTACTTCGCTTTTGCGACAAAGTCGAAGAGGCCGGGTTTGTCTCCAGAGACATCACCAGTGGTTGCCTGCTTGTAGAGGCTGTAGAGCTTGAGCAAATCGTTGTTGGAGGGTTTTTCGGGGAGCTGCTTGGAACGGCCGACGGCCGCTTCGAAATCTTCTTTGAGAGCCATTGATGGTGATCTCCTTTCGCAAATCACGGTAACACGGCGATGGCCTGCTAACCCTTGTGGTGGCCTGCGCGTTATGAGGGTCGAAAGTGGAGGTTCTTATGCAAGAGTCAGAAGCAATGATGATGATCATCGTGATGCCGACATTCCTCGGCGCCAGCGTATGGGTGTTCAAGATGTTCCTCGATTTCCTTCGCCAGCGACGTATGTCGAGAATGCTTTACGAGATCCAGACCAAGGTGCTTGACAAGTTCGGCAATTCTCCGGAAGCGCTGGAGTACCTGCAAAGTGATGCGGGGCGGCAGTACCTCGATATGGCCATGACGGAGAAGGCGAACCCGCGAACCCGCATTCTGAGCGCTGTTCAGATAGGCGTTGTTCTGGCGGCCCTCGCCGCCGGCTTCCTACTCGTTCGGGAGATGGTGCCGGAGGGTACCGTGGGATTCGCAGTCGCGGGCGTGCTTGGACTCTGCATTGGCATCGGGTACCTCGTTTCGGCCGCCGCCGCCTATTACCTGTCCAAGAGCTGGGGCCTGTTCAACGGCCACGATTCCGACGACACCATCGATATCTGAGCAAAGCGCGAAAGAAACGATGATCTCTATGGCGCCCACTGCGTCGCGCGTTGCCCTCGCCGAGCAGAAGGTAAGATCGGTGGGCATGGACGAAGCGACATTCAACTGCTTCTACCAGCGCACGGCACGACCTTTGAGGGGTTATCTACTGCGTTGTCTCGGCGACCCTGTGCTCGCCGACGACCTCGTGCAAGAAGCCTTTCTGCGACTTTTGCGGTCGGACCTCGAGACCGATGACGAGAACTACCGGCGGAACTACCTCTTCCGTATTGCCACCAACCTGGTGCGGGACCACTTCCGCAGGCGGCGACCGGAAAGCCCGCTGCCGAAGGAAGGACGTGGCGCCCCGTCCCACCAAAAGGCGGTGGCCATGCGGTCCGACGTTGCCCGGGCGCTCACGGAGCTCACTCCTAGAGACCGCCAGATGCTGTGGTTGGCTTACGTCGAAGGTTCGAGCCACGCAGAGATTGCCCGTTCGCTCGGTCTGCGCACGGCGAGTTTGAAGTCGATGTTATTCCGGGCGCGCAAGCGCCTCGCGGAGAGATTTCGTGGGCTCGGTCTCCAGCCCACCGGGGGGGAGGACGCATGAACGGTTGTGTGAGTGAAGAGCTGATACGGGAAGCGGCCCAGACCGGTCGTTGGACCGACGAGTTGCGCGACCACTGTGCCTCGTGCTCCCCCTGTGCCGAGACAGCCCTCGTGACTGCTGCCTTGTGTGCCGATGCCCGCGAGCTCGAAGCCGATGACAGCTCCCTGCCCGACCCGCGTCTCATCTGGTTGCGTGCTCAGATCGAGAGCCGACGAATCAAGAGCAACCGCGCCACGCTGGGGATCGCCTGGGTGCAACGGGCGGCGATGGCCTGTGCCTTGGTCGTCGGTTTGTTTGCTGCGCCGGGGCTCTGGCGGCTGCTCGGCCGGGGCATGGGCGCACTCAGACCCGCGGCGGCTGGACTCGACATGCCGGTCTTCGTCACCGCACCCGGGCTGGTCCTCGCAGCGACCTTCGCCGTACTCGCCCTGATGGCGCTGTGGAACGAGTTGGTGGAGGGCAGCCGAGGGGATGAGGCATAGGAGGGGGTTTGGCCGACTCACTCGGGCACTGGCGAGGTCATTCCGTCCGATCGCCTTGGCTGCGTTTCTGAGCGCCGCCCCGGACCCGCGCAGGCGGAACGCCTGTTCCCACCATCCAGGAGCATTATTGGGTGGCCGGATTCTCTGCCGCTTCTGGGCTGCGCCCAGCTCGTCGCTCCGCTTCGCTTTGCTCCTCGGC